>JAHJVW010000052.1 GCA_018828585.1 Bacteroidota bacterium | reverse complement strand
TTTTAAATAGTATTGCTAATTATTTTCATTAAAAAAACACAAAATATTTGCTTTACTTCTATTTAAATCACTAAATTAGTCACAAGGTTAATCATCCCTGATTTCTTTTATTCAAATTTTTCAGGATACAATAGGTTTTAATTGTTAATTCTAAAGCCGCTTTTTCATCGAAAGTGGCTTTAGTTTTTATTTAATGTGCATCCACTGGAATGTTGGTATTTTTCTTAAACTTTTGTAAAGCTAAAAGTGGTATAGAAAACAACATCACAAAACCCACTACCCAATATGCATCAGTGTAAGTGAGTAAAAAAGTTTGTCGGGTAACCATTCCTTCAATAGCTTTCGCAGCAGCATGTTGTGCATCTAAATAAGTATAACCTTTAGCCATAAAACTTCTGATGATCATTTCCATTTTTTGAGTAAAGGCGGTATTATATTCATTAATGTTACTCAATAAATTACTTCTATGAACACCATTTCTTAGATGAATCATAGTGGTTAATGCGGCAATTCCAAAAGAGCCACCCAACTGTCTACCCATATTGTTTAAGCCGGTTCCTTGTCCAATTTCCCTACCTCTTAAATCTTGGATAGCGAGGGTTGTCAATGGCACAAAAAGAAACGCCATCCCTACACCACGTAAAATCAAAGGCCAAAAGAAATCACCAGTGCCTGAAGACAAGGTTGATTTACTCAACATAAAAGAGAATAAGAAAAACAACAACATTCCAAAAGCGGCCATTAATTGTGCTGGAACTCCTTTTTTAAGCATAATCCCTATAAGAGGCATCAATACGATGGTCGCTAAACCACCTGGTAAAAATATTTCTCCTGTTTGTAGTGCTGAGAAACCTAATAAATTCTGAGCAAATATCGGGAAAATGAATACCGAACCATACAAGCCAAATCCTAATATAAAACTAAAGAACATCCCCACCGAAAAGCTTCTTTTTTTAAGGATATTAAGATTTACGATAGGATATTCAATACTTTTTTCTCGCCAGATAAAAAGAAAGAATCCCAGAACTGCGACTACTGTCAACACTAAAATATAGGATGCTGCAAACCAATCTTCACTTTCACCTTTTTCTAAAACAGTTTGTAAACTACCAACAGTTAATGCTAAAAGAATAATCCCCCACCAATCTATAGGCCTACCTTTAGGTGCTTTGGGTGTTTCCCTAATCACCAGATAGGCAGCAAAAGTTGCGATAATCCCTATCGGTATATTTACGTAAAATATGAATGGCCATGAGAAATGCTCCGTAATGTAACCTCCAATTGTCGGTCCTAAAGTAGGCCCTACAACTGCTCCCAAACCAAACATGGCAGTTGCAATACCCACTTCTTCTGGAGGCCATGTTTCTAATAAAATAGCTTGTCCTGTTGAAATTAATCCACCACCTGCTAAGCCCTGTAAAATTCTGAACATGATGAGCTCTTCTAAAGTGGTAGAATTACCACAAAGAAAAGAAGCGATAGTAAAAATCACAATAGAAAAAATGAAATAATTTTTTCTACCAAAAGTTTCACCTAACCAACCCGACATCGGTAATATGATGACATTCGCAACTGCGTAGCCAGTGGTAATCCAAGCAATATCTTCTAAAGTTGCACCTAGATTTCCCTGTATTTGCGGAAGGGAAACATTTACAATAGTGGTATCTATTAATTCTAAAAGTGCCGCTGTAATTACGGTTAAGGTAATCACCCACTTTTTTAAACCCTTTTCTGCCATGATTTGTTATTCTGCAACGTGAACAGAAACTTTCACGCTCATTCCTGGACGTAGTTTTTCTAATATTTTATTATTTTCAAGCTTTATTTTTACTGGTATTCTTTGAATTACTTTTACGTAATTTCCTGTTGCATTGTCAGGGGGCAACAATGAGAATTTTGCACCAGTAGCCGGAGCGAAATTATAAATATGTCCTTCAAGCTTTACATCAGGAAAGGCATCAACTTCTATGTCAACTAGTTGTCCTTCTTTTAATTTCTCTAATTGAGTTTCTTTAAAATTAGCTTTTACGTATAAACTATTATCGTTAACAATGGCAAACAAAGACTGACCGGGTTGTATTAATTGACCAATTTGAATGTTTTTGTTTGATACAATTCCTCCTGATGGGGCATTGATATGAGCATATGATAATTGAAGTTTGGCAAAATCAATATCAGCTCCTCTAGATGCAATATTTGTATTGGCAGCTGCAACTTGTGATTGACTGGTACCTACTTGCTTTAAAGCTGCCTGATATTGGTTTTTTGCCGCAACCAGTAGGGCTTGTGAAGCTTCCTTTTCGGCTTTAGCCTGATCAAAAGATTGCTGAGTAATAGAACCATCTTTTATTAGGTTTTGATAACGAGCAAAATCTTTAGCAGCTTTATTTGCTCTAGCTTCTGCCGCGTCAACATTTGCTTTGGCGGTTCCGATATTTGCCGATGTAGAATTTACCACACTTTCACTTACATTCACATTTGCCAATGCAGATTGTTTTCCAGCTTGTGCTTGTTCTAATCTAATTTTGAAATCGCGGTCATCAAGTTTCACTAATAATTGTCCGTTAGATACATGTTGATTCTCTTCGAAATAAATTGAATCGACGTAACCACCTATTCTGGAAACAACAGGGCTAATGTCTGCATCAATTTGTGCGTCGTCAGTATCTATATGTTTGCTGTAATAGATATATTCTTTGATTCCAAAAAATCCACCTATCAATATTATCATCCCAAGAATAATTGGGATTACTTTTTTTGATTTTGATTTGGGTTGAGTATTGTTTTCCATTATTTTTATTTGCTTTGGGTTTAACGATTTAATTCTAATCCAGCTGACTTTAGTAAATTGTAATAAGCAATCTGAGCCTCAGTTTTAGCTATTTCTAAGTTTATTTTTGTTTGAAATAATTGAGTATTTGCATCAATTCTATCAGTAATAGGAGAGATGTTATTTTCGTATTTCGATTGAACAATCTTGTCATTTTCGGTTGCCTGGGCAATAGAAGTATTGATTACTTTGATTCTATTTAAAGACTGGATATAATTTTCGTAACTGCGATTAACATCCATTTTAATATTATCGATTAAGATGTTTTTGGTGATACTAGTTTCTGTTTTTTTGATAGTAGCCTCTGCAACTTTGTTTTTATTCGTCCATAAAGTGCTGATATTCCAAGAAAGTGTTAATCCTAAACTGATAGGTGTGATGAATTGATTATTGTTAGGAATAAATTTTCCGCTTGGGTTCACATAATAGGCGCTTACACCTGCACCTAATGTTGGGAGTTTATCCGCTTTAAGCGATAAAATATTTTTTTCGGCAACATCGGTTCTAAAGTCTATTTGCTGTAGTTCTTTGCGGTTAGTTAAAGCACTGTCCACACAAGCACTAAAAGTTAAATTATCTTTCGGATTGATGATTAAAGGAGTTGTTTTAATTTTAGTAGTACCATTAAAACCTAGAAGAATATTTAGGTTATAGTTTACAATGTTTTCATTACGGTCTAAATCCAAACCAGTCAATTCTATATTCGAACGTTGTAATTGTAAGCGTAAAACATCATTTTTAGTTACTAAGCCTTGATCAAAAAATCTTCGAGTTTGTTTTAGCTGACTGTCAAGAGCATTTAAATTTTGAGTAATAACTTCTTTACTTGCTTCTAGTTTATAGAGGTTTAGGTAAGAGTTAACAATATCGAGGGTGATATCATCTTTATCCTTTTCTACATCTAACTCAGCAATTTTCTTTAGTAAATCAGTGCTTTCTTTGGCATATTTCAATTTATTACCTGCAAAAATTAATTCCTGAATAGATAACGTTCCCAAATAAGCATCAGCACTAGAAGGTAATCTAATGGGATTGCCAGTACCCAAGTCCAACACATTTGCCGGAATTTCCACGTGGTTATAAATTGCACTTGCTTTTGCATTGGGTAGTGCTTTATCTAAAGTTTGATTATATACTGAAACAGCTTGATCAACTTTAGATTTGGATAATTGAAGCGTTTTGCTATTTGCTAAACTTAAAGAAATCGCATCATTAAGGCTTAAAACTTTAACTTCTTGTGCATAATTTATAAATGGAATAAAAAGGAATAAAAACATGATAACGTAGTTCTTCATAATCCTTATTCCGCTTCGGAAACTTAGTGTAGCTATCGTATTATTAATTTTCTTCATTGTGTTTTGTTAAATAAGCTTTGAACATTTTTTTCATGTGGTCTTTCAACCTAGGTTTTACTTCTTCATTCAAAATTTTAGGATCGGTAGTATCTTTCCCAATAAGAAAAGAAGCCATCTGAGACGAGTTAATGAGGTATGATTTAGTGCCAAACATGGTTGCAATCAGCATTTCAACATCAACATTTTCAAAACTTCCATTTGCTATTCCATCTAGCAGAATTTTTTTTATTTCAGAGGTATTCTCTGATAGCATTTGAATAATCTTATCTGTTACCGATGATCTTTGAGAAAGACTCATCTCTCTGTAAATGATTTTTTGAAAGCAAGAATTTGCCATCATTTTATCCGCATAACTCTCTATGCATTTATTAATTTTTTCAAAAGAGGAAATATTTTCATTATTCAATGATTGAAGCTGGAGTTTTGACGCACTAAATCTTTTCTCAAAAACCGCCAAATATAAACCCTCTTTTCCGCCAAAATAATAATTGAGCATAGCCATATTTACATTCGCATCTTGTGCGATGTGACGAGTAGAAGCACCATCAAATCCCATTTCTGAGAAAAGCTTTTCGGCAACTTCGATGATATGGTCTTTCTTATCTTGTTTTTCTTCTGTCATAACAGCCGCAAAATTAATCAAACGATTGATTAATCATTGTCATACAAATCTAAATTTCCATAACAATTTGATAATCAGCAATAAAAAGTTAATCAAACGATTGATTACCTCTAAATATCATGTTTTAACAAGAGGAGAAGAGAAAGGTTTTAAGATTATAGGTTTTTATTTTAAGGAGTGGAATTAGCCGAAAAGCAGATTAAAAACCTCTTCTACTTTTGAGACAGTTTTAATTTCGATATTGAACTTTTTAAGGTCGAGTCCTTTTTTGTTGTATTTAGAAATGAAGATTTGCTCGAAACCTAGTTTTTGAGCTTCTGCAATACGTTGTTCAATGCGGGTAACGGCTCGTATCTCACCAGATAGACCAACTTCGGCGGCAAAGCAAACTTTATAAGAAACAGGCATATCTTCATGCGAAGAGATAATAGCGGCAATTAAACCTAAATCAATACTGGGATCTTCTACCCTAATTCCACCTGCTATATTTAAGAAAACATCTTTTGCACCTAATTTGAAGCCACAACGTTTTTCCAAAACAGCTAAAAGCATGTTCATTCTTTTGGTATCAAAACCAGTTGCAGAACGTTGTGGGGTTCCATAAGGCGAGGTACTCACCAATGCTTGAGTTTCTATCAACATCGGCCGAAGGCCTTCCATTGTAGCAGATATCGTGACCCCACTTAAGGCTTCTTCACGTTGCGAAAGTAAAATCTCAGATGGATTGGAAACTTCTCTTAGACCACTTCCCTGCATTTCATAAATTCCTAATTCTGAAGCTGCGCCAAAACGGTTTTTGATAGCCCTTAAAATTCGGTAAACATGATGCCTATCCCCTTCAAACTGTAAAACAGTATCCACCATGTGCTCTAAAATTTTTGGTCCAGCAATCATACCATCTTTGGTAATGTGGCCGATCAAAAATACAGGTGTAGAGGTTTCTTTCGCAAAACGAAGCAGTTCGGCAGTACATTCACGAACTTGTGAAACACTTCCAGGTGTAGATTCTATATGAGCCGAATGGAGCGTTTGGATAGAATCGATAATCACCAAACTAGGTTCTAAAATTTCTATTTGTTTAAAGATATTTTGGGTAGAAGTTTCAGTAAGGATATAACAATCAGAAACCGGATTGGGTAAAATTCTTTCTGCTCTCAGCTTAATTTGTTGCTCACTTTCCTCGCCAGAAACATATAAAATTTTGAGTTTTGGAATCGTTAAAGCCAATTGTAACATCAGGGTTGATTTACCAATTCCTGGCTCTCCGCCAATCAATACCAAAGATCCGCCAACAATTCCACCGCCTAAAACTCGGTTTAATTCTTTGTCTGGTGTTACCAAACGATGATCTTCTGAATAAACTATTTCCTGTACTCGAGCTGGTTTGTTGGCTCGGGTTAAACTGGTACTTGCTGATTTCCAATCTGGGGCACTGCTGTTTCCCTTTTCAACTACTTCTTCTACAAAAGTATTCCATTGCTGGCAAGAAGGGCATTTACCTAACCATTTTGCAGATTCGTAACCACAACTTTGACAGAAATGAGAAGTTTTAGTTTTAGCCAATTTGATTTTGGATTTTAGATTTACGAAGTACGATTTTTAAAATTTGGTTTGCAAGTGAAATTAGGAATTATGTTTTTAACGGGACAGCAGCAGAAATAAAAAAGTCTCTGATAATTTACCAGAGACTTTATCTTATAATTTTATTTCTTCCTCTTTGCTACTCAAGAAGTGGAATTCTGTGAGGTAATAGCTCGAAATAGCCTTTACCTTAATCCATTGGTTGTATTTGAAAAACCATTTCCATTGCTGGTTAATGATTCCTTTTTTGATATAAGCCTCGATATAAGGGTGAACACAAAGTGTAATTCCTTTTTCGGCTTGTTCATTCAAAATATAATCCAAATTACTGGTGATGTCATCCATTAAAACAATACTTGCTTTTATTTCTCCAGTTCCGTCGCAAGCAGGACACTTTTCATTGGTAATGATATTCATCTCAGGTCTTACCCTTTGACGAGTGATTTGTACCAAACCAAATTTACTTGGCGGCAAAATGGTATGTTTAGCTCGATCATGATTCATTTCTGATTTCAGATAATCGAACAAATCTTTGCGATTTGGAGCCTTATGCATATCAATAAAATCGACCACAACGATTCCGCCCATATCGCGTAAACGCAACTGTCGGGCAATTTCTTTAGCAGCCTCTTTATTTACCATAAAGGCATTTTCTTCCTGATTTTCGGGACTAGCGTTTCTGTTCCCGCTGTTTACATCAATTACGTGTAAAGCTTCGGTATGTTCTACCACCAAATAAGCACCACCAGCAAGATTTACTGTTTTACCAAATGATCCTTTAATTTGCTTTTCGATACCGAAATGATCAAAAATGGGTTCTTTACCTTTATAAATCTTAACAATTTTTTCTAACTCTGGTGAAATCTCATGAACATAAGATTTGATTTCTTCATAGATGGATTGATCGTCGACGTATATATTGGTGAAATCTGCGTTTAAAATATCTCTTAAAATGGTAGAAGTCCTTCCCATTTCACCTAAAATTCTTTTAGAAGGTTCGGTGCCTGGAAGTTTCTTCATAAAGGTTTCCCATTTCGAAATCAAATCGTATAAATCCTTTTGGATTTCTGTAACGCCTTTTTTCTCAGATACAGTTCTAATAATCACCCCAAAGTTTTTGGGTTTGATGCCTTCAACAATCTTCTTTAAACGAGTTCTTTCGGTATTGCTTCTGATTTTCTTCGAGATAGAAATGACATCAGAAAAAGGGACTAAGACTACAAATCTTCCAGCAATAGATAAGTCGGAACTTAAACGCGGACCTTTTGTAGAAATAGGTTCTTTAGCAATTTGAACAGGTAATAATTGATTTTTATTGAGTAGGCCTGAAATTTTTCCAGCCTTATCAATATCCGGTTCTCTTTTGAAATGATCCAAAAGATGATCTTTATAAGAACCACCTTTTACTTGCTTGCTTAATTTAAGCAAGGATTGCACTTGCGGACCAAGGTCTAAGTAATGCAAAAAAGCATCTTTCTCATAACCAACATCAACAAAAGCAGCGTTTAGACCGGGCATTATTTTTTTAATACGACCCAAGTAAATATCTCCAACAGCATAGCTGTTGTTGATTTGCTCTTTGTTAAGTTCTACGAGTTGCTTGTCTTGCAGTAATGCAATAGTAACCCCACTGGGGGTTGAATTAATGATTAATTCCTTTACCAACAGCTACTTTTTTAGAAAAAGATGATTAAATCTTTTTAATCAACAGAAGAATATATGCAACTCACATTGTTTTATGAATCGTAAGCGTAAATGATTAAAATCATATTTGCTTAGAAAACTTAAAAGAGTAAGTTTTAAACATATAAAAATACTAAAATAAGAAAGTGCTTATCCTTTTCAAAAAGAATAAACACCCAAAATAAATACTAAAAAACTAGCTTATTTTTTCTTATGTCTGTTTTTTCTTAAGCGTTTTTTACGCTTATGGGTGGCCATTTTATGTCTTTTTCTTTTCTTACCGCTTGGCATAACTTTTAAATTTTAAATGTTTTTATTATTTATTTAGTTCTTTTATTTTATTGTCTACAAATTGTGTAAGACTTGGATCTGCAGCTAATTCTTTAGCTTTTTGATAGGCTAAAATTGCTTCAGGTTTTTGTCCTAAGTTTTCGTAGCTAGTAGCTAAATAAAACCATGCTTCTGGAGATGGTTTTACTTCGTTTACTGTTTTAAATCTATCCACAGCTTTTTGAAACTGACCAGATTTCATAGAGAATAATCCTAAATTCATGTTTGCTCTAACATTTTTAGGATCTTCCTTCACAACGCCCAATAACAATTGAATACCTTGCATTGGATTTTGTGTTCCTTTAACATATGCAGTCCCTAATCCAGTTTTTGCATCTAAGCTTTTTGGATTAATCTCTAAAGCTTTGTTATAGGCATTTATTGCTTTATTCAACAAGCCCGCAGTAGCTGTGGTGTCTCTAAAATTTTGGTAACCATCGGTAAACCGATCGCCAGCAATCAGCCAGTTTTCATAAGTTGGTTGTACTTCAGCAATTGCCTCGTAAGCAAAAGCAGCTGGAGCTGGTTGATTTACATCGTCCCATTTTTTAGCAATTTCTTCTTGAATTTTAACGGCGTCAGAACCAGAAGTATTTTTCAATTGAGCCTCTAATTTTTCAATATCAGCAGCAAGGCTGGCATTAATTGATTGTTTTGCAAAAGTAGAGACACTAGTTTCTGAAACAAGAGCTGCGGGTTGCTCTCCTGCTGTTGCAGTAGTTTGCATTCCGCGATTTTCCTTTGGTTTGACTAAGCCTTTAATATCTAAACTATACAACACTACCATCAGTAATCCTACTGAACCAATTAATATATATTGTTTAGATTTTAGCATGATAATTAAGCTTTAATTCCGTTTTTGTTGCCGGTTTTTACTTTATCAACAAAAACTTTTGCCGGTTTGAAGCTTGGTACAAAATGCTCTGGAATAATGATGGCAGTATTTTTTGAAATATTTCTGGCTGTTTTCTTCGCTCTTTTCTTCACTACAAAACTACCAAAACCTCTAACGTAAACGTTTTCTCCACTCACCATCGAGCTCTTCACTACTTTAAAGAATGCTTCAACAGTTTCCTGTACATCTACTTTCTCAATTCCGGTTTTACTTGCGATTTCTGCAATAATTTCTGCCTTTGTCATTTTCTATATTTTCTTTTATTATTGTTTTGCTATCAAAAGATTTGGGGTTGCAAAAGTATTGCTTTTAGTTGTAATTGGGAAATTAATTAGGTTTTTTTTGCAACAATCGCCTATCTTACAAGCTTTAAGCGATTTGACTCATTTATTTTTACAATATTAAGATTAATTTATGACCTTTTCTCAACGGCTAATTGGCTGGTATAGAAAGAATAAGAGAGAACTGCCTTGGAGAAATACAAACGACGCTTATCTTATTTGGTTGTCAGAAATTATCCTTCAACAAACTAGGGTAGATCAAGGAATGCCTTATTATTTAAGATTTGTTGACGCTTATCCTGATGTAAAAAGTTTTGCAGCAGCCAGTGAAGATGAAATTTTAAGATTGTGGCAGGGACTAGGCTATTATTCCCGCGGACGAAATATGTTGAAGACGGCTCGTAAAGTAGTTGTAGAACATTCAGGGAAATTTCCAGAGCGCTATGAAGATTTGATTAAATTGGTTGGTATTGGAGAATACACTGCATCGGCTATTTCATCATTTTCATCAAACGAAGCCAAAGCGGTGGTTGATGGTAATGTGTATAGATTTCTCTCGAGATATTTTGGAGTAGATACACCCATCAATTCTACAATTGGGAAAAAAGAATTTCAAGCTTTAGCAGATGAAGTGCTGGATCATGAAAATGCTGGAGAACATAATCAAGCAATGATTGAATTTGGAGCTTTACAATGCAAGCCCAAAAATCCTAGCTGTGAGCTTTGTCCTTTTAATGATTCTTGCTTTGCTTTTGAGCAGAGTAAAGTGAATGTTTTGCCAGTAAAGTTGAAAAAACTTAAAATCAGAGAACGGGTTTTTTATTTCTTTTTGGTGATGAAGAATAATCAAATACTGATGAAGAGGAGAATAAATTCAGATATTTGGGCTGGTTTAAATGATTTACCATCGATTGAATTTGCGGAAAGAACTTCAGTAAATGAATTAATGATTCATCCTGATTTTAAGGCATGGTTTAATACTGATTGTGTGATTCATTCCATATCTGATGAGATTAAGCACATCTTAACACACCAGCGGTTATTTGCTCGTTTTGTTCATGTTGATAAAGTTAATGAAGAATTTTTATCTAAAAATGACTGGTTTTGGGTTAAAATCGATGAATTGGACCAATATGGACAGCCTAAATTAATTTTTGACTTCGTGAAAAAATTCCTAAATTGAATAAAAATTAGCCTATAGATATGTCAGGAATTAACAAAGTTATTTTAGTAGGTCATCTAGGGAAAGATCCTGAGGTGAGACATTTGGATGGAAACGTAACCGTTGCTAGTTTCCCTTTAGCAACATCTGAAACTTATAACAAAGACGGTAAGCGTATTGAGCAAACTGAATGGCATAATATTGTAATGTGGAGAGGTTTGGCAGATGTAGCGGCAAAGTATTTACAAAAGGGTAAATTGGTATATATTGAAGGAAAATTAAGAACCCGTTCTTTTGAAGATAAGGAAGGGCATAAAAAATATAGTACAGAAGTAGTTGCCGAAAACTTCACCATGTTAGGTAGAAAAAGTGATTTTGAAGGCGGCTCTACTGGCAGTGAATCTTCTGGAGAGAGCACCACTAAATCGGATGATTATTCTCTGGATGATTCGGAAAACGATCTGCCATTCTAAACCTAAATTAAGAAAGCGGCGATTCAGCCGCTTTTTTAATTCTAAACAAAAGCACTAAAACCTGTTATTGCTCTTCCCACTATTAATGAATTGATTTCTTTTGTTCCTTCGTACGAATAAATAGCTTCGGCATCTGCTACAAAGCGAGCAACATCATATTCTAATAAAATACCATTACCACCCATCACTTCACGAGCTTTGCTTACTACATCCCTTGTTCTTAAAGTACAGAATACTTTTGCGAGTGATGCGTGTTCATCAGTCAATTTTCCTTGATCTTGCAATTTAGAAAGCTGGAAAACCATGGTTTGCATAGCTGTAACATTTGAAAGCATTTCTACCAAATGATTTTGTATCAACTGGAAAGATGCGATTGGTTTACTGAATTGTTTACGAGTTCTGGTGTATTTTAAGGCACTCTCATACGCACCTCGGGCAACGCCAACAGCCATCCAAGCTACGCCAGCTCGGGTCATTTGCAAAACTTTTGCAACGTCTTTAAAAGAGTTGCAATTTTGTAATCTGTTTTCTTCTTTTACTTCACAATTGGTTAAGGTAATTAATCCGTTTTGGACAATACGCAAGGCCATTTTATCCTTAATCTTCTCTACAGAAAATCCTGGATTTCCTTTCTCAATGACAAAACCTTTCACCTGGTTATCTTCTAAATCTCTGGCCCAAACTATATTGACATCAGCAAAAGTGGCATTACCAATCCATTTCTTTTGACCATTTAATATCCAGGTGTTTCCATTCCTTTTTGCGGTTGTTGTTAAGCCACCAGCCGCTGCAGAACCAACTTCGGGTTCAGTTAGACCAAATGAGCCAATAAGTTCCATTTTTTGCATTTTAGGTAACCATTTTTCTTTTTGCTCGTCAGAACCACAGATGTAAATTGAGCCCATAGCCAAACCACTTTGAACACCAAAAAATGTTGCAATAGAAGCGTCAACTCGCCCCATTTCGGCAGCGATGATTCCTTCCATTAAAAATGAGCGATTGGGACAACCGTAACCTTCATAGGTTAAACCACAAATGTTCAATTCAGCCATTTTTGGAATAATCTCATAAGGAAACTCAGCTTTAAGCCAATAATCATTTACGATAGGTTTAATTTCCTTTTCTAAAAATCCCCTAACTTTTAATTGTAAAATTCGGTCTTCATCAGAAAGGGAAGAGGATAAATCATAGAAATCACCATTAATGATGGGAAGGTCTTTTTGCTTTTTTGCAGTTCCTTTCATCATTTTTTTGAGGCCTTGCAATTGACCTTCATCCAAATGACTAAATGCATTCATCATTTCCTGTAAATCCACCTTTTTTGAAATGGCTTCTAGCTGAGCAAAATCTATATTTTTAAATAACTTATATCCATTTTTAATTTTTGAAAATATATCTGACATGCGATTTATTTTTGGTTATCCTAAAATAGCAATTATTATTCCTAAAGGTTTTGATTAGTTGAGGAGGAAGAAACAAAGAGAGAAAAATTGAGTTGATATGCTGTGTTAGGGATTGTAGCGGCATCCTTTTTTGTGCGCCCTTCGGCTCAGCTTGGGATGACAAAAAAGATATAGTGTAAAGCCCGTTAAAACACCCAAAACAAAAAAAGCGACTCGAAAGCCGCTTTTATAAATATGATATTATTTTCCTCCGGGAGGACAATTTTCTTTTAAGAATTTGGTGTAGGTTAAAGCTAAATGTTTGCTTGTGCCTTCGCCTTCGTAAATTCCATGGGTACGGTTTGGATAACTCATCATCTGGAAAGTTTTTCCGTATTTGATTAATTGATTAATCATTTGTTCAGCATTGTTATAGTGAACATTGTCATCGCCCGTACCATGAATTAGCAGTAAATTACCCTGTAGGTTTTTTGCATGTGCCAACGGTGAATTATCTACAAAATAGTGTTTGTCTTCTGGCAATAAACCCATGTAACGCTCCTGATAAATGTTATCATAATTTAACTGATTATCTACCGCAGCAATAGAAATTCCTGTTTTATAAATTTCTGGATATTGCATTAATAAGTTAAGGGTTGATGAGCCACCACCGCTCCATCCCCAAACAGCAACACGGTCTTTATCTACATAATCCCATTTCAAGATTTCTTTTGCTGCCATTGCCTGATCACGAATATTGATATCACCTATTTTATGATAAATAGATTTACGCCATTCGCGTCCTTTTGGCGCTGGAGAGCCACGACCATCTACAGACATATAAATATAGCCATCGTTCGCCATATCGCCAGTATATAATCTGTTAAAGCCTGTACCAAATCTATCTACTACCGTTTGTGATGCGGGTTCCCCGTATACATAAAATACCACTGGATATTTCTTTTTTGGGTCAAAATCTTTTGGTTTGATCATCCAACCGTCCATTTCAATTCCATCTTCGGTTTTAACTTTGAAGAATTCGACTTTTGGAATTACTAGGCTATCGTATCTCTTATCAACTTCTCCACCACTTAATCTTTTATGATTTGGTAAAGAAACTACATCGCTTAGAGGGGCTATAATTGAGCTTGAATAAACATGAAAAGCTAATTTTCCATTAGGAGAAATATCATAACTATGAGTTCCGGCTTCGTCAGTTGGTGTTACTTTAACCGCATTACCACCTTTGATGCTCACCCTATATAAATATTTTTGAGTTGCATTATCTGGCGATGCCATGAAATATAGATTTCCACCTTTTTCGTCCACTAAGTTTAGTTCGATGGCATCGAAAGCGTCTTTGGTTAAAAGTGTTTCTTTTCCATCTAATCCAATTGCATAAATATGTCTCCATCCATCTTTCTCACTCAACCAAATGAATTTCTTACCGCCATCAATCCAAGTCCAACCAGTAGCTTCAGCTTTTGCATCCACCCATGCTTTGTCGGTTTCGCTATAAATGGTTTTTGCACTACCATCAGCAGCATTCAACAACATGATTTTGCTTTCATTTTGTCTTCTATTCAATTGCTGAATAATTAACTGTGTTGAGTTATTTGCCCATTCCATTCTGGGAATATAATGTTGCACTGCATCACCAGGAACATTCATCCACTTAGTTTTTGCGGTTGAAATATCAACTATACCCACTTTACAAGAACTAGGATCTTGACCTACTACAGGATACTCAACAGGAACGGTAAAAGGATATAAAGAATCGGTCGTGTTTAGCATTAAATAGTTTTTGATTTTTCGGGCATCAATTTGCCAGTAAGCAATAGATTTGCTGTCTGGTGACCAACGAAAGCCATCGCGACAATCTAATTCTTCTTCATAAACCCAATCAAAAGTTCCATTAATCAAACGTAGTGTTCCATCGGTTGTTAAAGCTTTAGTTTCCCCACTTGCTAAATCTTCCACATATAAATTATGTTCGCTCACATAAGCTACTTTTTTAGCATCAGGAGAAAATTTCGCAAACATTAATGATGATTCTGGTTTATCTTTCCCAACTTGTTTTAAAGTTTTAGCTTGTAAATCGTAAACCCAAGAATCCCCTCTGGTATCATAACGCCAAACTTTTTTAGTGTTAGTATTGATTAATACTTTTTGATTACCATCTGCGAAAGCAAATCTTACCACATTTAAAGGTTTTTCACCTTTAGGAGTAAGCATTTCTTTTGAGATTAAAACAGAAGTTTTAGAGGCATCCATAGCATCTACCTGTACGATATTGCCATCTTCAACCCGCATAATTTTATTTCCATCAGCAGACCAATAAGTACCTTGACCCCATTGCGCATAAACACCTGAGAAAATGAAAACTAATAATGTGCTGAGTAAAAATTTAAGTTTAAAGTTTTGTTTCATTTTGATTGATTTAGATTTATTATTCTACACCTGTGACTCTGCTTGGCGTTGCTTTTCCTTCAACAATTGAAGTAGCACTCATAGCGATTGCTTTTATAATTTCTGTAATATTTCCAATATCCATGGTCTCAAATTCATCATCAACCGAATGATATAATTTATCGGTATCAATCTGATCGGATGAAATGGTATGTGCTGGAACACCTAAACGAGCCAATGTCGCGTTATCAGAGCGAAAGAAAAGATTTTGTTTTGGATATGGATCTGGATAGAATTTAAAATCAGTTCCTTCTAAATTCTTTTGCAGGATTTTACCAAAATCAGAACGTTCATAACCAGTAATGAAAGCGTTATTTTTTCCAAATTTTGATTCTTTACCTATCATTTCGATATTGAACATGGCGACTACCTCATCAGGATTTAATTGCTTGGAGAAATATTGAGAGCCATAGCCGCCAATTTCTTCGGCTGTAAAAGCGACAAAAATAATGGTTCGTTCATTATCTTTTTTCTGAGCAAAGTATTTCGCCAGTTCAATTACTGCAGTTGTTCCTGATGCATCATCATCAGCACCGTTGGCAATAGAATCTTGATTTACAGCTTTGATGATTCCTAAATGATCATAATGACCTGAAAAAACCACATATTCGTTTGGTTTTGACTTGCCTGGTAAAACACCCACCACATTAAATAAAGGAACAGTGCTAATGGAATTTGTGAAGCTAGCATCTATACTTTTCACTTCTTCATTTCCCAATATAAATAATTTGGAAGATGATTTATTTGAGCCAATTCCTCTGCTTCCTCTACCCAAAAATGATTTTACTCTTTTAAATGAAGCGGACTGAGATGGATCAACCACGATTATTAAATCATTATCGCTTTGCAAATATCCCTGAAACTTGGCGAGAAAATTATCGTCTTTTCCAACAGTTTCTACTTTAGGTAAAACAGTCCATTTGATTTCTTTTTGGGTTGAAGAAAGCACATAATTTTCTGGGTCAACTTCTGAACTATTAATCATCAGTTTACCACCGATAAACTTTGTTTGAGTAAGATCAAAACTTTGGCGATAAGTTTTTAAATCACCAAAATGTTTAAGTCCAGCATTTTTAAATGCTGTCGAAATAAAGTCGGCAGCTTTGCCAATATCTTCTGGCTTTAAAGCGCTTCTGCCCTTCATATCATCAGCTGATAATGTTTTGATGATTCGGCTAACATCTGCTTCTTTAATGTTAGGCACATTTATTTGTGCCCAAGTTGTTTGCACAGCAAATAGCATTAAGCCGACACTTAATATTTGATTTTTTTTCATGTTTTTAGTCTTTAGCTTTTGATGATAACCAGTCTTTTCTAAATTTTTCTATTAGAGGTGTAATTTCTTTTCCTCCATCTTCAAAAGAAATTACATTAATTGTAGGGTTGTTATTCAGTTTAAGATTTGCTGTTGAGATAGCGCCATAATGTTCGTAACTTACTTTTACGATATCACCAGGTTTTTGGCTTTTTAAAAATTCAGAAATATCTTTTGCACTTGTGATTTTGGTGTCATTTAATTGTGTAATCGCATCACCAGCATCTAAACCCGCTATGTATAGGGGTGTTCCTTTTATGGCGGCTGATGAAATAACAACTTTACCGTCTTCATTTTTCAATCTAACATCCCCCATCCAAGCTTCATTGGCTTTAGCTCTTTGAAATATAAAACCTGCATTTTCAAACAACTTTTCATAATCGGCTTTTTCGGCATCGTAAATATATCTTTTAAAGAAATCCTTAGCGAAGTCAGCGCTTCGGGTTACTTCTCCTAATATTTTTTCTAAATCTTCTATATGATAAGCAATCTCGGTTTTCCCGTGTGCTTTCCATACAGCTCTCATGTAATCATCTAAACTCAAACCAAACTGATGGCGTAAAGTAAGGTCTAAAGCTAAGGCAGTTATATCACCATAAATATAGTAAGAGCTAAAAATGTTACTATTATTGTTTTGATCAATAGCAACACCTGCGTCAACAAAAACTGCTCTTTGGCTCATGAAGATTGGTGAATATTTATTTGCTCCTGGCGAGTTTAAAACTGAATTTAAATAAGCACCTTGAGTAGTAATAAACTCTTTCATAGTTTTAATGCCAGCTCTTTCTAATGCCAAATTTCCATAATACTGTGTAAAACCTTCTGCAAACCAAAGTCCGTCGCTCATATTCGCTTTTTCGAAGTTGAATGGTTCTATCGTTTTGGGACGAATGCGCTCTACATTCCAAGAGTGGAAATACTCATGTGCAACGGTGCTTAAAACATCATCTTCAGATTGATCTAAGTTTTCACCCGAATTGGTAATGATTGTAGAATTACGATGTTCCATTCCGTCGCCATTATTAGCTGACAAAACATCAATCAAAAAGCGATATTGACCATGATCATATTTTGGAAGTTCACCATAGACAGCTTGCTCTTCTTTAACAATTTCTTTCACTTTAGATTCAAAATCGGCGTAAGCTAAATCTGAATTTTCGCCATGAAAAACTATACCCAAAGATTGCTTTAACCCGTCAGGATTGGTAACCTCCCATGCACTTGTTCTATAATTAGATAACTCAATTGGGCTATCCATAAAATATTGAAGATTAGGAGCCTTATAAAATCCGTTTTCTGGCTTTAATTGCGTGGCAACTTTCCAGCTATCGGGTAAAATAAATTTTACTTTAATGGGTGTTTGCTGCATGGTTGGCGCCCACATAAAACTTGCAGGGATATTCAAATGCGCATGACGCGTATCAATGGCGGCATAAGTTCCGTCCACTAAATTTCCATAAAGTATATAAGTGACTTTTATTTTTTCTTGATGCTTTGGGATTTCATAAACATCACCTTCGATTTGATGAATATCAATCTCTGCTCCATCTTGGTTATAGGCATGAATATCGTAAACATTTTTTCCGAATTCATGAGTGGCATATCTACCAGGAGATGATCGACTCATTCTTAATAGAAAAGCACCAGCAGGTACTTTAGGAATTGTCATGCTAATAAACGCCTCGTGATGAGCGGCATTTTCAAAAGACAAGGTGTATTCGATTTCGTTTTGTGCAAATAGTATTTGAGTAGCGGATACAAAAAGGGCTAAGAGGTAAAACTTCTTCATGATTTAATTTGGATTTAAAAAAATGAAATTAAGATTTTTCTAGCTTAATTGAAGATTTTAACGAAAATGAGACGGGTTTAATAAATTATTCCTCCAAATTTTTTTTCGCATTTCGATGGATTAAAATCTTATGTTTTTCAATTTCAACATCATTTTTTGTGTCTTGGATATTATCTGTAACTATGATATGGTGATCTTTGTATTTACCACTTTGATAGACAGCTACTTCTTCAACATCGGCTAAAGCCACATCATAAGGCCCTTTATCCGACATCAGTTTTACAAAAACAGGCAAACACTCGAGTAAAATAAAAAGAAATGAAATGAATGAAATTGCCAAATAAGTATCTACGTCTCTGCTTCCATCCGGATTAAAAGACAGTTGACCCAAAGCATAATTTCTATCAGCAAAACCAGCTACGTTTGATAAACTGTCTAATTGAGTTTCATTAAATAATTTGGTTGAATTTAAACCTTCAATCTCTTTTCGGGTATCGATGATTTTGTCCATTTGGGATAAATCGCTTCTAACCTGATTTAATCGTTCTATTTTTTGGTTAACCACCGTTTCTTTTTGTTTGGCGTAAGTTCCATATCCGGTAATTCCGCTAGTTTGGTTGGTTTTATCACCAAATACTTCTTGATTAAGAATGTATCTGGAACGATTGATGTCTTTTTCGAGAGAATCTTTTTCGGTTTTTAAATCCTGAACTTTAGCTAATTCTAGGTTGTATTTATTGGTGAATGCTTTATTTAAAGTATCTATTTTTGCTCGCTGTCCATTGAGGTAACTGGTCTTTAATTTCTGGCGGATTTCTTTATCGAAAATCTTTAATTCTAAGGGACGTGAAATTACGACCCCAATCATAATTGCCAATAAAATACGCGGCATAGCTTGAAGAATCTGATGATTGGTACTTCCGGTTTTCTTAATACTAGCCACAATATAGCGGTCCATATTAAAAATGGCTAAACCCCAAATCAGTCCAAAAACAATGGCGAAAACAACAGCAGCTGTACTACCAGAGAACACAAAATACATGGCATAACCGCCGGATAAAGTAGCGAATAATGCGGTAAAAAAAATGGTAGCACCAATTCCTACATACTTATTATGTTCTGTAGGATATTCCTTGAGTGTATCAACGTATGCTCCCGAACAGAACCAAAAGAAATCAGTAATTTTTTTCATCAATCAGTGCATTCAATTATTATTCCATAAAGAACGGAAATAAATCATAATTCATATTTGTGTAAGAGTTGTATACCTGTTTAAATGTTACATTGAATATTTTCTATTTGAATGCCACTGAGATCACTTTAGAATTTACGAGATGCACAAGCTCATTATATTTTTTAACTTTGATAAAAAATATATCAGCATGAAAGAAGTTACAGTTTCAGAATTGAAACAATGGAAAGAAGAAGGTAAGGATTTTCAGTTAATTGATGTTCGTGAGCCTTTTGAATATGAAATGTCGAACCTCAATGGAGAGAATATTCCATTAGCAGGTATTTTGGTTGAGGCGGATAAAATCTCAAAAGATAAGCCTGTAATCATGCAATGTCGCAGTGGCGCAAGAAGCGCAGCGGCATTAAACCAATTAGAGCAAACCTTAGGCTATACCAATCTGTATAATCTTAAAGGTGGAATTTTGGCTTGGAAAGCAGAAATGGATCCTGAAATGCAAGTTTATTAATTGTAATGGTAAAACATGTTGTCTTCGGTACCATTCTTAATGTAATGATTTTTGCATCTGTCATTGTAGGCTACTACGGCTATAAAGGCGGCAATTATTTTATACCTATCTTATGCGCTTCAGCATTTGGCTTAAGTGTGTTCTATAAAATAAAACACACAAAATCAGTTCGGGAAGAAATGAAACAAAAAGCCGAAATGAATGTCAAACAAAAGAATAAAAGGAAAAAATAATTATTTAAAGAAAATTAACTATGGTGTTTATTGTAATTGGTGTTATTGCGTTTGTGTTGGGTTTTGTGATCAATAAACAGGGCCAGCCACAAACAGAAAAAGTTGGTAAATTATTATACATTGTTGGACCAGTTATCATTGTTATTGGGGTGTTAACCTCTTGTTTTAAAACGATTGAAGCAGGGCAAGTAGGCGTTAAATCGTTATTTGGTAAGGTAGATAATACTGTGCTTTACAGTGGTTTAAATTTTGTAAATCCGCTGGTAGAAGTAACCAGTTTTGATGTAAAGACACAAACTTATACGATGTCTGCTGATCATGCTGAAGGAGCTATAAAAGGAGACGATGCCATCAGAATTTTAACTGCTGATGGGTTAGAAGTGGTGATTGATCTTTCGGTACTTTTTAATGTTAAAAGTTCCGAAGCACCCAATATTTTAAAGGAAATTGGTCCTGATTATTTAGATAAAATTGTTCGTCCAGTGGCAAGAACGGCCATAAGAGACAATGCAGTTTCTTATGACGCAGTAGCACTTTATTCTACTAAAAGAGATGAATTTCAAAATAAGATTTATAATACTATAGAGAAAAGTTTTGCTAAAAGAGGGTTGCAATTGCAACAATTGTTGATTAGAAATGTGTCGCTCCCGGCATCAGTGAAGGCAAGTATTGAGTCTAAAATTAATGCAGAACAAGACGCACAAAAGATGACATTTGTACTTCAGAAAGAAAAACAAGAAGCAGAACGTAAAAGAATTGAGGCGCAAGGTATTGCTGATTATCAAAAAATACTTTCTACCGGATTATCTGATAAGCAACTTCAGTACGAAGCTATAAAAGCACAACAAGCAATCGCAACTTCGGCAAATGCTAAAGTAATTATTATGGGAAGCGGTAAAAATCCAGTGATTATAGGAGGAAATTAAAATTCATTTCTTACGTTTCCAAAATATTAACAGCAGTAGATTAATTTCGCTGCTGTTTTTTTGTAATTTGCTTTCTTTATGAATCCTTACGAAAAAAAACGCCGCTGGAAATATCTTTTGCTCTTTTTTGCAGTAGTTATTGCCTCATCATCCTTATGGTACACCGATTTTTTGGTAACAGGGATTTCAAAATCTGAGCGTACCCGAGCAGAGATTTGGAGCCAGAGTTTTAAAAAGCTTTTCAATACTGATAACGATGAAATGATGAACTATCTTTTTACAGTAAGAGATAGCTTAACTGTTTCCGTAATTGTCACCAATGAAAAGGATTCTATTATGATGTATACTGCTCTAGATTCTACTAAGACTTACTATAAAGTAGAATCAGATAAAGTATATGACCCAAAATATTTTCTTCGAGAGTTAAAGAGAATGAAAGCCCAACATGAACCCATTTTAATAGACTTTGAAGGAAAACCAAGTTATTACAAGGTCTATTATAAAGATAGTGATTTACTCACACAGCTCAGGATCTTTCCCTATATTCAACTAACCGTAATTGCAGCTTTTCTATTTATTGCTTACTACTCCTTTAGTTCGGCCCGGCGTTCCGAGCAAAATCAGGTTTGGGTCGGCTTAGCCAAAGAAACGGCGCACCAATTGGGAACACCCATTTCATCATTAATGGCCTGGACAGAATTATTGAAAGATAAGTTTAATGCGGAGCAAGATCCCCTCATATTACAGATGGAGAATGATGTGAAGCGATTAGAAATTGTGGCAGATCGGTTTTCCAAAATCGGTTCAAAGCCAGTTCTTACTCGCCATTCTGTTCATCAGGTAGTAACCGAATATGTAGATTACTTTAAAGTTAGAGTAAGTGATAAAATACAATTCAGCATCAGTGGAGATGAACATCAAGAAGCATTTTTAAACATTCCATTGTTTGATTGGGTGATAGAGAATATTCTAAAAAACGCAGTGAATGCTATTGAAGGCGAAGGTCAAATTTCTATCAATATTGAAGAAAATATTGTGAAAGAGCAGATATTTGTAGATATTACCGACTCTGGTAAGGGTATCCCTCGTTCTAAATTTGACGCTATTTTTCAGCCTGGATTTACAACGCGTAAAAGGGGCTGGGGCTTAGGACTTTCTCTTACCAAAAGGATTATAGAAAATTATCATAGAGGACAAATATTTGTAAAAGAATCTGAAATTGGAAAAGGAACCACTTTCAGAATAATTATTAAAAGTAGCTTGAATTATGTACCAACCCTTAACTAACGAATACAATCCATTTTACGAAGGATATATCCAATTAGCCTCAGCCGGAAATCAACCGATTTTAAAAAGGTTAAAATCACAGCTAAATGCTATTGACGATTTTTTAGCAGATATCCCTGAAAAGAAATATGATTACGCTTACGCAGATGGTAAGTGGACAGTGAAACAGGTGATTTCTCATTTAATTGATACAGAAAGAGTAATGACTTACCGGGCAATGCGTATTGCCAGAAATGATCAAACTGATTTGCCAGGTTACGACCAAGATTTAATTGTTGCAAACACTGATATTGATAAATATTCTTACGAAGATTTGGTAGATGAATTGGTGATGTTACGTCAGGCAAATTTATTTTTCTTTAAATGTTTAACAGACGATGATATGAGAAAGAAAGGAACAGCAAATGGAAATGTAGTTTCTGCAGGTGCCTTGCTTTTTATTATCTACGGACATATCGAGCATCATTTCAATATTCTAAAAGAAAAATACTTAAAGAAATGATCTGGTTTTCTAAACCCGATTTAGCAGAACTAAACGGTAGACCAAAAAATCATATCGGTGCGCTATTAGGTATTGAATTTACTGAAATTGGAGATGATTACATTAAAGGAAGAATGCCCGTTGACGAAAGAACGCATCAACCATTTGGAATCTTACATGGTGGTGCTTCTGTCGTATTAACAGAAACTTTAGGGAGTGTGGCTAGTAATATGGTTTTAAACCCAGAGAGAAACATGGGTGTGGGTTTAGAAGTGAATGCTAATCATTTACGCCCTATCAAAGAAGGCTGGGTTACGGGAATTTGTACGCCCATTCATATTGGAGGTAAAACCCATATTTGGGATATTAAATTATATAACGATGCAGGAAAAATGACCTGTATCAGTCGGCTAACTGTTGCAGTTGTTTCGGCAGTCATTAAATAAAAAATGCTCCTCTAGTTTTGGGGAGCATTTTTTATTAGTTCTACGCTAAACTATTTATTCAAGGTTTCTTTCTTTTCGATAAGATAAGAAGTAAATAAACCCAACCCCCCAAAGATGGAGATCAATGAGAAATAGATAGGCACATTGCGATCGTTATTTCCCCACTCATCTGCCGTTACTTTAAATATGGTATGGTCTAAAGTAAAGGCTAAGAATAGTCCTAAGCCGGCACCTATTAATAATAAACCCCATTTTAATACCGTATAAGGTTGTGGTTGGCTTTTTTTAACTCCAGGGTCTAAGCCTTTTTCAATCATGGCCATTCTTTCCTTATTGGACATGTACCTCAATCCAAAAATTACCGCTGCGGTACAGATGAACATTACTATGGGTACACTAAAAACTACGCTATTTTGATCCATTTTATAAAAATTTAATTGTTAAACTATCTTTTGTAATCAGTACATCTGATTTGTAAGCTATGACTACCTCATTTTTAAACAGGTTACACTAGAGTAGAATTTTTTTGAAATGATTTTCTATTGAGGATTGAAACGGTATCTTTTCTTAATGGTATACTGTTTTTTGAAAAGCGATAGACCGTAAACTCCATCCATCAACAACGACTAAAAAATAATTATCTTTAATTAGCAGAATAGTGTAACCTAAAACTAACTGTAGTAGTCATAAAGGCATTGATGCAAAATAAGAATTCTGATATAGAAATTATAGATGCGGTACTGGCAGGTAATCAATCGGCTTATGCAGAATTGGTGAAAAGGAATCAGCGTTATGTTTTTACTTTAGCTTTGCGTTTTACTCGTAGCCGCGAGGATGCTGAGGAAGTAGCACAAGATACATTTGTAAAAGCTTATCGTTCTTTATCAAGTTATCAAAGAACAGCAAAATTTAGCACTTGGTTGTACACTATTGTTTACAACACGTCGATGACTTATCTTCGTAAGAAGAGATTAGATGTCAGTTCTATAGATGATGAAGGAACTGCTATTCAATTAGAAAGCTACGGATTGGCAGATGATTTAAGTGTTGAACGAAAATCAAGAAGCTTTTACGTTAATAAAGCGATAGAAAATTTATTACCTGATGATGCTACGATTATTAATCTGTTTTATCTAGGAGAACAATCATTAGAAGAAATATCCCAAATAATGGGAATGGAGGCAAATACAATAAAGGTTAAATTACATAGGGCTAGACAAAGGTTGAAAAATCAACTTGAAATTATTTTAGGTGGAGAAGTAAAAGATTTGATATGAACACGGTAGAAGAAGGAATTTGGGATTATATAGATGGTCTTAGCTCTTTAGAAGAGCAAGAGGCCATCTCGCAATTAATTGCTAATGATCCTGTTTATCAAGATAAATATCAGGAGTTGTTGGCTATTCAAAAGGATATTCAGTTGATAGAGCTGGATGAGCCATCAATGTCTTTCACCAACAAGGTGATGGATAAGGTTGCTTTTCAGATCAAGCCACTATCAGCGAAAGCCATGGTTGATAAAAGAATTATCTACGGTATATCTGCCGTGTTTGGGGTGCTGCTTTTGGTATGTTTGACCATAGTATTTAAAGGAATAGATTGGTCATTATCTACAACGCTTCCAGTAAAATTAAATTTAGATCAGTTTACAAGTCAGATTAATCTATCATCAGCATCTAAAAATTTTATTTTATATGGTTTTTTAATGTTTGACACCATTGCAGCTCTAATGCTGATGGATAAATATTTAAGAAAAAGATTAGCTTAAACTTCTTTAAGCGACGATAAAAATCTCGATGCAAATTTGCATCGAGATTTTTTTATTTAAGAGCTAAACTTTTTAAAAAACTCATTGTTATTATTATATGGCAAAAGCTTCAGTTCAAGTAATAGGCGCAATTCAAAAAACCATTACCCGGTTAGAGAAAAGTAGTACCTATCAATGGGGGCATATGGGTAGCTGCAATTGTGGCAACTTGGCTCAAGTGATTACTAGTTTAGATAAAGCAGAAATTCATAAATCCGCTATGCGAAGACACGGCGATTGGAATGAGCAATTAATTGATTATTGCCCAACAAGTGGCCTTCCTATTGACCATATTATTAACGAAATGTTAGCTTTTGGTTTTACCAGAGAAGACCTCTCGCACTTAGAAAGATTATCAGATCCCGAAGTATTAAAAATTTTACCAAAGGAAAAAAGATATTTAAAACACAACTTCAAAAAAGATGTAATTATTTATTTAAAGGCTTGGATTAATTTATTAGAAGATGAATTAATTAAGCACATTTCTATTAATGAAGTTAAAGATAAACCATTAATAATGGTTTAATTGTTAGTTAGTTTAGGTTTAAGACTCTGCTGAATTATTGGCAGGGTTTTTTTATACTTATATTTATAGAAATTTTTTTATCAAAAAGTTATAAATCATGAAGTTAATTGTTAAATCATTTGCCTTTTTGACGGCAATATTATTCAGTATCCAATCAGTTAGTGCGCAAGCCCCAATAACACCAAGGCCAAGTTCGGGACAAACTATTGTACAGGATTTTGGATTAGGAAAAGTTACGGTTACTTATAGCCGCCCTAATACCAAAGGGCGTAAAATTTTTGGTGGTCTAGAACCTTATGGAGCAGTATGGAGAACGGGTGCAAATGAAGCTACCACAATAGAATTTTCTAATGAAGTTTCTTTAGGTGGAAAATTAGTTCCAGCGGGTAAATATGGTTTGTTCACTATTCCAGGAGAAAAAGAATGGACAGTAATCATTAATAAGACAGCCAACCAATGGGGTGCTTATGATTATAAGCAAGCTGATGATTTGTTGAGATTTAGCGTGAAAGCTATAAATACTAAAGCTCCTATTGAGACTTTTACCATCCTTTTTACCAATGTAAAAGAAGAGTCTATGAACTTAAATTTGATATGGGAGAAAACTGAAATAGTAATTCCTATGACTGTGGATGAGGATACTCAAGTAATGGCAAATATTGATAAAGCTATGCAAGGAGATAAGAAACCTTACTATGCAGCTATGCAATATTACTATGAGCATGATAAAGATTTGTCAAAAGCTTTAGAATGGGCTAATATTTTAGAGAAAAGTGATATGAAGGCTACTTATTACACATTGTGGAAAGCAAGAATTCAATTAAAAATGGGTGATAAAGCCGCAGCTTTAGCTACAGCAACCGAGGGAGCGAAACTAGCTAAGGAAAGTAATAATGATGAATATGTAAGATTAAACCAAGCGGTGATTAATCAAGCTAAGAAATAAGAAAAAATTTTAATACGAGAAAAGCCTCTTGAATTTTCCAGAGGCTTTTCTCGTTTCTTAGATAGAAATTTTTTGAATCTTTTCGATTCTAACCTTTTTATATTAAAGGTTTTCCCAAAACATGAAGTTTTTCACACATAGATATATCTTCATCATAAATATAGCCCGATTGTGTACTCTAATATCTTTGCCCGTTTAAACGGTACGTTGTTTTGATTTAACGGAATAAATAAATTAGGCTTATATTGAATAATTTAAAATAAATTAACGCATTATATAAAGAAACAGTAAATGTTTGCTTCTTATTAAGTAAATATTATATAACTTATGAAAAAAATTTAAAAATCACTCAATAAACAATGTTCTCAAATGGATGCTTCTGAAATTTTTAATAACTATCCGGAGAGTAAGGATTTTTACGATGAAATGTATTCTGGAAATACGATCAGACCTCCTTATCAAAAACTACATAATTTTTTAAAGAACTATCCTGCCGAAGAATTATCTAAAAAAGAGGAGATGGCTCGAAGATTATTCATGAGTCAAGGGGTAACTTTTACTGTATATTCTGGTGAAGAAGGGATAGAAAAAATTTTTCCATTTGATATCATACCGCGTATTATTACTGCTGCTGAATGGGCATATATAGAGAGCGGAATCAAACAGCGTTTAAAAGCATTAAATCATTTTCTAAATGATGTTTATTCCAATCAATTTATCCTGAAAGATAAAATTGTTCCGATTGACATGATTTACTCTTGCGAACATTATTTGCGAGAAATGCATAATTTAAAAGTACCTCATGATATCTTTGTTCATATTTCTGGAATTGATATTATCAGAGATGCAGATGGAACATTCTATGTTTTGGAAGATAATCTGAGGACGCCTTCTGGGGTTTCCTATATGTTAGAGAATAGGGAAATCACCAAACGAATTTTCCCTGATTTATTACCTCAAAATGCGGTAAGAACGGTTACTAATTATCCACAATTACTTTATAAAAATTTAGCTGCACTTTCCCCTCGTCATAATTCTAATCCCAATATTGTGATGCTTACACCGGGGATTTATAACTCGGCATATTTTGAGCATTCCACCTTAGCTCGTTTAATGGGAATCGAACTGGTAGAAGGACGAGATTTGGTTGTAGAGAACCATCGTGTTTTTATGAAAACGACAGAAGGTTTACAAAGGGTCGATGTCATCTATCGTAGGGTTGATGACGAATATTTAGATCCTTTGGTGTTTCATGCAGGAAGTATGTTAGGCGTTGCCGGCTTAATGTCGGCCTATAGAAAGGGACATGTAGCGATAGTAAATGCGCCAGGTAATGGCGTAGCTGACGATAAAGCTATTTATATCTATGTGCCAGATATGATTAAATATTATTTAAATGAAGAGCCTATTTTAAAGAACGTACCCACCTACAAAATGGATGACGTATCTGAAAGAAAACATGTTTTTGATCATATAGATAAAATGGTGATCAAAAAAACCAATGCATCTGGCGGTTACGGAATGATTATAGGTAATGCAGCAACAGAACAAGAAATCGAAGATTATAAAAAAGTGGTTCTAGAAGATCCCAGATCTTTTATTGCTCAACCAATTATTAGTCTTTCTGCAGCACCATGTTATATTGATGGAAAACTACAACCACGACGGATAGATTTAAGGCCATTTGCGTTATTTGGTCCATCCGGAATTGAAATTGTACCAGGAGGCTTAACTCGGGTTGCGTTAAAAGAAGGTTCGCTAGTGGTAAATTCCTCACAAGGCGGGGGAAGTAAAGATACTTGGGTTTTAAATAGTTAATAGTTCATGGTCTATTGTTCATAGTTAGATAAAAAATTAAGAAATATATGTTAAGTAGAGTAGCAAATTCTTTATACTGGATGTCGAGGTACATGGAGCGCTGCGATGGTATCCTCAGATTGCTGAGGGTAAATTATGCATATTCTCAGGATGAGTTTGATCAATTTAGTTGGCGACCTGTTCTATTGATTTTTAGTGAGATGGAACCTTCTGAAATTGAGACTATTAAATACGAAGGCCGTAAAGCCTTGCAATTTATGGTTACCGACAAGTTTAATAAAAATTCAGTTTTTAATTTGGTGAGTAAATCACGAGAAAATGCTCGCTCTGTTCAGGATAATGTAACTAAGGAATTATGGCAATGCTTAAATGATTATTACCATAAAGTGCGACAAAGCCCATTATCTCCGGCACTTCAAAACGATGATCCAGTTTCTGTTATTGATGATTTGGTACAGCAAGGGATGCATTATTATGGCACCTGCGAGATTACCATGGCTCGAAATAAGGGTTACTATTTTATGAATATTGGTAAATACCTAGAAAGGGCTATACAATCAGTAGATATTTTAAATGTGAAATTTAGTGAGCTCAATTACTCGCTAGAAGAAAGATCTGACCCCACTTATTGGAAATATTTATTGCTTTCTATATCAGGATATGAGCTTTTTTTGAAAAGTTATCGATCCGCTTTAGACTCTAGAAACATTCTACATCAAATTGTTTGGAATGAACATTTTCCACGTTCAATTACCTATTCGATAAGACGCTTGAAACAATCTTTCGAAACATTAAAAAGTGACACAAACAGCGAATCTTATAAAGCTTTGAGCTTTATGATTGGAAAATTAGAAAGTCATATTAAATATTCTGACATAAAAGATTTGGAAGAGGTAGGGTTAAAAGAATATCTTCACCAAATAAAACAAGAGCTTTTAGCAATTGGTAATGCATTAAATCATTATTATTTCGCCTTTAATTAATTAAGCAAAAAACTTTACATGCCAAAATTTACCGTACATCATACCACCACTTATACTTATGAAAGTACGGTGTATGATAGTGCCAACCAGATTATGCTTTTCCCAATTAAGGATAAGTTTCAGGAAGTGGTAGAGCATCAGTTAAAAATCACCGGAGACCCTTTAATAGATGTTTTTACTGATTATTATGGAAATGAGGTAGGGACTTTTACCCATCCCGAATCTCATAACCTTTTGAAAATTGAGTCTATAATTATAGTAAACGTAAAAAAAAGATCAATGCCTGATACCAGCATGTTTTTGCAAGATCAATGGAATTCATTAAAATATCTAGCAACTCAAGTTCCGTATATTAATTTTTTGAAGCAGGAAAATTTTAAAACTCAGGAAGAAATTTTGACTGTAATTAATCCAAGTCAAAGAGAAAAAAACACACCTTTTGAAGTCGCAAAATATTTGTGCGACTATGTCTATAAAAACTTCAAATATATTAAAGGTATTACGACGGTAGAAACCACAGTGGATGAAATTTGGAAATTGAAATCTGGCGTTTGTCAGGATTTTGCACACATCCTTTTAGTGATGCTGCGTTACATGGATATTCCAGCCCGATATGTGAGTGGTTATATTTGCCCAAATAAAAACGGAATGCGTGGCGAAGGAGCAACCCATGCTTGGGTAGAAGCTTACTTGCCGGATTACGGTTGGTTAGGTTTGGATCCAACTAATAATTGTTTGGTTGATGATACCCACGTTCGACTTGCTGTAGGTAGAAATTTTGTTGATTGTAGCCCAGTCAAAGGAACGTACAAGGGAACTTCAAAGCATAAATTAGAGGTAAAAGTGAGTGTTTCTTACGAAAACGATCCAATTCCTCTTCTTTCTGATGATGCTGATATTAGTGAACACGATGCTCCCGTAAACTCTTATAGAAAATTTATGGAATTTCAACAGCAGCAGTAACTATTTATAAAAAAACATTTCAACTTCAAAATGATGGTCAGTGTTTTCACAGACCGTTTCTGTTAACGTCCAATTGGACGTCTATTCGCAAGAGGAAATGTGTTTTTAAGCTCTATCATCGGCAGTTTTCCTCCCAAAAACTTTCTCCAACACCAACCCAAACCCAATCACCAAAGCGCAACCAAAAAGATTGAGCCATAAATAAGCCATCCAGTTAAATTTGTAGGCAATGAAGACGAAAACTTCGGTTAACAGGGCGGCATAAAAAACTGCTTTACCACCCACTGATTTTACATAAAAAGCAACCAAGAAAACACCCAGAATGGTCCCGTAAAATAGCGAACCTAAGATGTTTACAGCTTCCAACAAATTGCCTAATTTGCTGGCATATAGTGCCATCCCGATACTTACTACTCCCCAAAAGAAAGTGGTAATTTTACTGATGTTGAGGTAACGTAAATCTGTTCCGGATTTATTGATGAGTCTTTTGTAAATATCCACGGAAGTGGTAGAAGCCAAAGAATTTAAAGCACTGGCAGTAGAACCCATAGAAGCCATACAAACTATGGCAATGAGTAAACCAATTAATCCTTTGGGTAAATACTGCGTAACAAAGCGAAGGAAAACATAATTGGTATCATCCAAATCTGCATTGGCATCGTTTTTCTTCATAACAGCTAAAGCATTCGCTCGTTTTTCTTGTAGATTTTTGTTCGCTGCCTTTACCGCAGCACTCGCTTCGACAACATTTTTTTTATTGTCGAGCGCAGTTTCTAAAGCAATCACTTTTTCTTTTTTATTGGCGAAAGCCAAATCAAAATCCTTTTCTCTTTCTTTAAACTCAGCTTTGAAACTGGAATTTTCGATTTTATTGACTTCGTAGGTGTTGAAGAAAACAGGTGGTTTTTGGTATTGGTAAAAGGCAAAAACTAAAATTCCTATCAGTAAAATCATAAACTGCATGGGGATTTTTAGCATGGCATTCATCAGCAAACCCATCCGGCTTTGCCCAACAGAACTTCCGGTTAAATAACGCCCAACTTGAGATTGATCTGTCCCGAAATAAGATAATTGCAGAAACAATCCACCGATAATACCAGTCCAAACAGTGTATTTGTTATCCATATCAAAATGCCAATCAATGACATTCATTTTATCCATTTTACCAGCGATATCTAATGCTCGGGTAAAACCTACGCTATCTGGTAGTAATTGAACCACCATAAATCCAGCTAAGAAAAGACCACAGAAAATGATGCTCATTTGCAACATTTGTGTATAAGAAACGGCTTTAGTGCCGCCATAAACGGTGTATAAAACTACTATACTGCCGATAAACAAAGTGGTATATGTGGTGTCGATATTTAATATGGTGGAGAGAATGATGGAAGGCGCATAAATGGTGATTCCGGTTGATAAACCTCGTTGAATTAAAAATAGGAATGCGGTGAGCGCTCTAGTTTTTAAATCGAAACGTTGCTCTAAAAACTCATAGGCAGTATATACTTTAAGCTTATGATAGATGGGTACAAAGGTGATGCACAGGATGATCATTGCCAATGGCAAGCCAAAATAAAACTGAACGAAACGCATCCCGTCTGAATAAGCCAATCCTGGAGCCGAAAGAAAAGTGATGGCACTGGCTTGTGTGGCCATTACAGAAAGACCAACACTGTACCATGGCATAGAGCGGTCGCCTAATAAATAGCCATCGATATTTTTTTGCCCACGACTTTTATAAATGCCGTAAGCCACAATAAACAAAATGGTACAACTAAGTACTATCCAGTCTATTGCACTCATGAAAAATGATTAGTGACGAGGTTAAAAAGAAAAATGAGCAGAGCTAGCCAACAGATTACAATAATGTAAAACTGGCTCCAGCTTTTGATGAATGGAGGAAGCTCTTGATTAGGCTTCTTGCTCTCCACGGCTCTTGTTAATCAGGAACTGGAAAAGTCCGCCAGTTAATAAGCCTAAAATTGCACCAATAATGATATGACCTTCAATTGCCCAGCCAGTTATTGCACCAAAAACTAGACCTATTAAATAATATAACCAGTTATAATCTTGATAATCGAATTGTTCTTCCATGTGATTTTAATATGTGGATCAAATTTAAGGGAATAATCAAGAAGATAAAAAAAATGAGTAATTAATTAGTGGGTATTAAAAGAATGACAACAAAAAATTAACAGTAGATTTAAAAAAGAGTATTAACAACAGATAGTAATTATTTTATTAATGGTGGTTTAACTCGGATAACGATAAATACTAGCTCAATTAAAGTTTTTTTAAGACTTGCATACCGTATAAATACAAATTTTTTGCTTTCTGCCCTTCAACGGTACCAATCCTTTCGATTCGAACTGAAAATAATGTTTGTTTTTTATCGTGTCTTTCAAGTCTTCAGAAATAATCAAATCAGCATCTAACTCGTTACATTTCGCTTGTATCCTTGCAGTAACATTTAAAGTATCACCATGAAAAGCAATTTCTCTTTTTACATCTCCCACCTCAACGGCAGTTACTAACCCATAATGTAAACCCGCTTTAAATTCTGGGAAAACCCCGTATTTCTTAACATAATAAGCCTTTCTATTTAAAAAGTCATCTTTGCAAGCAAAGTAAAAATCTAGGCAAGTAGCTGTATCTTCTAATCCTTTTGTAGGCCAGCTCAATACAACTTCATCACCTACATATTGGTAAATTTCTGCACCATAAGTAACTGATAAATAATTGATTTTTAAAAAACAGTCTCTAATTAATTTACTGTATTTAACATGGCCTAATTTTTCTGCGTGAGTGGTGGAAGACTTTAAATCCAAAAAAATAAACACTCTTTCTTCTTGTTTAGGATTTGCGTATCGACCCAATAAAAGAGGAATTAATACGCCAGGACCAAATTTTGTATTAACCTGAATAATAAAACTGATGACAATGCTCATGAAGAAGACATAAACTAAAGTCATTTTAAAGTAGAAACCCCATGCTTTTTCTGGAAGACGAAAATTGGTATTTATAAAGTAGTTTGGCAATAAAAATCTTTGCCAGATAATTTCCTTTACAAGAACGAACATAAAAATCATCACCAAAAAATAAAAAATACTTTTTAATAAAATTAATGAGCCCGTAGATTTCCCCTTAAACCATTTTCGATAAAAGAAAAAGTCTGAAAACCCTAAAACAAAACCATAAAAAAAGCCCATTAATAGGGAGATGACTATAATGGGTTTAATGGAGCTAGGGATCTTAACGTCATATATTACGCTAAATCCTAAAGAAGCAAAGTGTAGAATGTAACTAAGTAAAAGAAAAGAAAGAATCCAGAAAGTAGTTTGCATCAGCACAGCACTAATTAGAGGATGTCTAAAAGCATATTTTCTGGCGTTTGCAGTGTAACTGATCTTAAATTTCATGAATTAAAACTATAATTAGCTCTAGTAATTATTTTGATATCAAATTCATTAACAATCGGTACTTACACCCTAAACAACTTCGAGTAATTTTAAAAATATTTTATTACTTGAAGTAATATCTCACTGAATTTGGGTTTAGTTATTATTTTGAATTTGTGATTGTTTTAATATTTTAATTCCAAAAGCAAAGATTCCTAAAATAAATAGAAGCCCAATTAATAATTTAAAATTATAGCCAATGAAATATCCTACTGAATGACCAGCCTGAAATCCTAGACTTCGAATTTTTAAGACACTATCAATATTATGATTTACCGAGTTAAAAATAAAATTCAAATTAAGAATTAATGCAATGGTTAATAATATAGATATGGTGATTAAGGAAATACCAATGATTTTAGTTTTCATAAAGTAGTTTTTGTTAAAAGTAAAAATAAACTATTTAGAAATCAAATTCATCAATAAGCGATAAGCTCCTGGAACACCAGCAGGCAATTCTCTAAAAAAATCTAAACCAGTGTACACATACTTACCTTTTCCATAGTTAGCGATTAATAAGGAGCCATCAGATTCTTTTTCGCCTGTGTCTTTCATACTTAAAGGCTTTTCATAATGTGGGTCTACGCTTTGGGCGAAATAAATCCCACGTTCTTGAATCCAATTTTCAAAATCTTTAGCAGTGATTTTGTTGGGATAATTCAATGCTTTGCTCTCAGGTTTTATAAAGTTGACCGTTGCATCTTCTTCAGTCACACGATCTCTGCTGATGACAAACGGATAAGGTCCAATTTGGTCCATCATCAATGGACGATTCACATTATATTGTACTAAGTAAACTCCACCGCTCTCCACATACTTTAGGAGTTTAGGCTGCTCAAAGGCAATTCTGTCGTTCACATTATAAGTTCTTACACCGGCTATAATTGCATCGTATTTAGATAAATCACCGTTCATAATTTCATTTTCAGAAAGCATGGTCACATTTAATCCAATTTCTTTCAGCATATCAGGGACTAAATCTCCCGCACCCATGATATAACCAATATTTTTTGCGGTAGTTTTAAGATCTAGCTTTACCAGTTTAGCTTCCGCAGATGGAAAATAGGTGATGGTTGGAATGTGCTCATAAGCGATAATTTTTATGCCTTTAGAATAGGTTTTACCATCTATTATTAGTGAGGCTTTTAAATCTCCGTTAGTTGCATTGGCTTGCGCTGATATTTTGAAAGCTACAGTTATTTCTTCACCATATTTCTTCAAATCAAAATTAAAGGTTGATGGAGAAGCTGTCCATCCTTTTGGTAATGCCAAGCTTAAAGTTCCTTTTGAATCATCTTTAAAAGTTTTGAGTTTAAGTGTAATGTTTTTGGTTTCAGCACCATTAAAAATAAAAGCTTTTGAATCTAGATTGATAGTTACGGGAGGTGTAATCGCTAATGGCTGATATACTTCGCCTCTAACTTGGTCAGTATATTTATAAACTATCGGACGAGTAAACGAAAGATTAACGTCATTAATATTAACCAAGAAATCAATTGATTGTGCTGGCATTCCTTCTGGATAATTTAAATTATTTTGATCACCAATTTTATACATACCCACTTCATGAGCATTCTTTAGCCAATAAGGTTGGCTGATCTCTTCGGAGGTGATTGAGCCATCAATTGTTTGTAATTGATTAGCGGCCAAAACGGTGCTCTTACCTAATCTTTTGATAGTAATAGACACATCTTTTAGTTGGCTGATGGCATCCACTCTTACTTTATAAGACGTATTTATCGCAACAGCGGGTTTTTCTGCGTAAGCTTCGAACCAAGTTCCGCTGCAAGCTAAAATCAAATCTTTTACTTCTTTGGTTTTTGTTTGATAAATAGGATCGGCATTTGAAAGGTCAAATGAGCGATATAAACTCAATAAAACGGGAATACTTTTTTCTGGTTGATCTGCTTGAAAATCAGATTTCAAATTGCTTATTAAGTGCTGAATATCTGTTGTTTTATCAAATCTTGTCCAATCTGTTTTGATGCCTTCCATTAAATCCCCTTTGGGCAAGACACCTTTCCAAACAGAGAAATATTCAATTGCACTTCCGCGTTGTTTACTACTTCCAAATCCCTGACTTTTATGCATAGAACGACTTTCTGCTGCAATTTCTCCGTAACTTTTACCTAATAGAGGATTGTAAACACCCACGTCAATTTTCAATTGATCGTTAGAGGTATTATCGTTTCCACCAAAATTATAATTATTCCAAAGTATTCTTTTGGCTTGCCAAACGCTCACTTCTTTCAATTGCTCGGGAAATTTATTTGGATTGGCAGCTGCGTCAAAAGCTTCCTGTGCTAAAATGGAAGAAGCAGCATGATGTCCATGTCCAGCTCTTTCGTCGGGCGGAAAACGGGTGATGATCACGTCAGGTCTAAACTTTCTAATGATATAAACGACATCCGAAAGTATAGAATCTTTATTCCATATTTTAAAAGTTTCTTCTGGCGTTTTGGAGAAACCAAAATCATTTGCTCGAGTAAAGAATTGTAAAGCACCATCATTTCTTCGGGCGGCTAAAAGCTCTTGTGTTCTAATCAAGCCTAAATCTTCACTTTGCTCGTTACCTATCAAATTTTGCCCACCATCTCCTCTGGTTAAAGCTAAATAACCAGTTTTATAGCCTTTTTCTTTAGATAAATAAGCTAGTAACCTGGTGTTTTCATCATCTGGATGTGCGGCAATGTACAACACACTTCCGGTTACGTTTAACTTTTTTATTCCCTGTAAAATTTCGGATGAATTTAATTGAGGCGAGGTTTGAGCTTTGGTTATGAGCGTAAAAAAAAGTAGAACGAAGATAAGGCTTCTGAATTTCATGTAAATTGATTTGTGATGTTGATTAATTGACAAAGCAAGTTAATAATTTAATGGGCAGACAATGAGATGAAACTTAAAAATTACGCTACTCAAATATTAAATTTTTAAAAGCTAAAAATCTACCTTAATTTCAACCTATGCAAAAGCAACATTTTTTTCTAATTACTCTGATTAGTTTTTTAGGATTTACATCTTGTAGCTCTGAACATAAAGCTGATAAAATTGTAAATCAATCTATCGCTTTTTATGGGATGGATAAGTTGGACAATAAAACAATGAATTTCGACTTTAGGCAATATCACTATCAAATTCAGCTCAAAAAAGGCGATTATTTTTATGAGCGTACCTTTACAGACGATTCATTAGGGAAAGTAAAAGATCAATTATCTAATCATGGTTTTGTGAGAGAAGTGAATGGTTTGGTGGTTCCACAAACGGAGAAAGACTCTTTAAAATATTCCCAATCAGTTAATTCGGTAGCCTATTTTGTGTTATTGCCATTAAAATTAAACGATCCTGCGGTAGAAAAAGATTATTTAAAAAGCGTAATGGTAAATGGTAAAAGTTACGATGAGATTAAGGTGAAATTTAAGAAATCGCAAGGTGGAGATCATTTTGATGACACATTTTATTTTTGGTTTGACCAAGTTGATCATAGCATGGATTTCTTCGCTTACAGTGAAGGAGGCATTCGTTTTAGATCAGTAAGGACCATCAATAAAGATGGGGAAATTAAAATCCAAGATTATGATAATCTAACTTCTAAACCTGGTGAAACATTACCTTTAGAAGATTACGGTAAATTATTTGAAGAAGACAGATTGATTAAACTCTCAGAAGTTGCAATCAATAATTTAAAAGTGAAATAGATTTGATGTCAAATAATTAAATAAAGCTTATTATAAGTCAAACCCTAGTCCTACTTTTAATGCTGTTTGATAATTCTTCAGATCAAATTTGTAATAATGTGGTGCTTTATGGGCGACCCCTTTTTTAGTTTCTTCTAGTCGTTTAAGAATTTTTGCTCCGATTATTTTTCTTTGAAAGTTCCTTCGATCTAATTTCTTATTTAAGACAGTTTCATACAACTTCTGAAGCTCTGGCATGGTAAATTTTTCGGGTAATAAATTATAGCCAATAGGATGATAATTTAGGTCTAGTTGCATTTTTTCCAAGGCTGTATTAATTATTTCTTGATGATCTAAATGCATATCAGGCAGCGAATCTATATTAAACCATTCGCATTTAGATGAAAAAATATCAGACTCTAATTTTTTTACCTTGTTAAAATCTACTAAAGCATTGTAACCAACAGTTACAAAGCGCTCAAACATCCAACTTTCCTCAAGTTCCAATCCTAAGTTTTTCAAAAATTTCTGATTGATTTCTTTTGTCGATCTTTCTGGTTTGCTAAATACATGAAACTGCTGCAAATAAATATTATCGAGACCTGTACGATCTAACAATATTCTATCTGCTGCATCATCCATATGTTCTTCTTTTAGGATGAAGCCTCCGGGTAAAGCCCACAAATTAGAATAAAGCGTATGTAGCAATAATACTTTCAGCTCGTTTTCATGAAAACCAAAAATAACGCAGTCTATAGAAATATTTCTCAAATATATTTCTTGGCCATTTTGATAATGAGATGATATCCTATTCCTTAAATCCATTAAGCAAAACTAATAGTACCAAAGGCAAAAAAAAATAAATATGAAATTTTAAATGTTTTATTTATCATTGTGTCATTATAACATAATGATAAACCTAAATTATTGAAAATGAAAAAATTACTCCCAATATTTATTTTTATTCAAATGGGTTTTGGAGCTTTTGCCCAAAACCAGAACTTAAGCAAAGCAAAAGCCTTAGTCTCTAAAATGACTTTAGATGAAAAAGTAAAATTTTTAGTAGGTAAAGGGATGAAACTACCTGGTATTGATTTGAATAATGGCCCAACTGTAGGCCAAACTCAGGATTTGGTGGAAGGTGCCGCGGGTACAACTTTTGCTATCCCGAGACTAAATTTACCAACTATTGTGTTGGCAGACGGACCAGCCGGATTAAGAATACAACCAGTGAGAAAAAGCCAGCCCGATAAAACTTTTTATTGTACGGCGTTTCCAATCGGAAGTTTATTGGCTTCATCATGGGACACTACATTGGTAAAAAAAGTGGGCCAAGCTATGGGTAGTGAAGTTAAAGAATACGGTGTAGACGTTTTATTAGCCCCAGCCATCAATATCCAAAGAAATCCTTTAGGAGGAAGAAATTTTGAATATTATTCAGAAGATCCTTTAGTTGTAGGAAATATTGCAGCTGCAATGATTAATGGAATAGAATCTAATGGTGTTGGCACTTCCTTAAAGCATTTTGTAGCTAACAATCAAGAGACCAACAGAAACTTGGTAAATACCATTATAAGTGAAAGAGCTTTGCGAGAAATCTATTTAAAAGGTTTTGAAATTGCTGTGAAGAAATCACAACCATGGACAGTGATGAGTTCTTATAATAAATTAAATGGTACTTATACTTCTCAGGAATACGATTTACTCACTACCATTCTTCGTAAAGAATGGGGATTTAAAGGCTTGGTGATGACAGATTGGTTTGGGGGAGACAATGCCGTTGAGCAAATGAGAGCTGGAAATGATCTTTTAATGCCGGGAACATCCAAGCAGGTTGCTGATATTTTAGCAGCTATAAAAGATGGATTTTTATCTGTTAGTATCATTGATGAAAATGCTGTTAGATTAGCCAATCTCATATTATCGTCACCAACTTTTAAAAAATATCCATTTACAAATCATCCAGATCTGAAAGCACATGCGATTATTGCAAGAAATGCAGCAGCGGATGGTATGGTGCTTCTAAAAAATTTAAATCAAACCTTACCAATGCATCAAATCAAAAATATAGCAGCATTTGGAAACACTTCTTACGATTTTATTTCTGGAGGAACTGGTAGTGGAGATGTGAATGAGGCATACACTATTTCTTTGGTTGATGGTTTAAAAAATGCAGGTTATCATGTGGATGAAGATTTATCAGGTAGCTACTCGGCATTTATCAAAGCAGAAAAAGCAAAACAACCCCCTAAAAAATTCTTTTTTGAATTGCCGACTCCTATATCTGAAATGACTATTCAAGAAGACTTATTGAAACAAAAGGCGTTGAGTAGTGATGTCGCATTCATTACGATTGGCAGAAATTCAGGCGAATTTCAGGATAGAAAAGTAGAAAATGATTATTATTTAAGTGATGCCGAGAAAGCATTAATTCATCAGGTATCCATTGCATTCCATGCTCAAAACAAAAAGCTTGTTGTAATTTTAAATACAGGAGGAGTAATGGACGTGGTTTCATGGAGAGAAGATGCAGATGCTATTTTATTAGCTTGGCAAGGTGGGCAAGAAGCAGGAAATGCTATCGCTGATATTCTAAGTGGGAAAGTAAACCCATCAGGTAAATTGGCTGTTACTTTTCCTACTAGTTATCAGGCAGTACCAAGTGCTAAATATTTCCCAGGTAGAAATCTATCTGATGACGAGGTAAAGGGTATTGGAGGCTTTTCTATGGGCCATCCTTCAGAAGTAACTTATAACGAAGGAATTTTTGTAGGTTATCGTTATAACAATACTTTTAATGTGAAACCAGCTTATGAATTTGGTTACGGTTTAAGTTATTCGAACTTTACTTACAGCAATCTCAAATTAAACAGTCCAAACTTTAACGGAAGTATAGCAGCGACAATTGATATCACCAATAGTGGTAAAAAAGCAGGGAAAGAGGTAGTACAGTTATACTTGTCAGCCCCAGCTCATGAATTAATAAAGCCAACGGAGGAGTTAAAAGGTTTTGCTAAAACAAAATTACTTCAACCTAAAGAAAAACAGACAATAACGTTCACTTTAAGCGCTAAAGACCTAGCCTCTTTTGATTCTGAAAAAAGCGCATGGGTGGCAGAAGCTGGAAAGTATGAAATAAAAATTGGTGCTTCTTCAATGAATATGAAGCAACGTAAGTCTTTTGAATTGGCAAAAGAATTAACGGTAGAAAAAGTTCATCCTGTATTGATGCCACAAGTACAGATTAATGAGTTGAAGCCTTCAAAATAATAAAAAAAGAAGGTCTTTCTGCTTTTGCAGAAAGACCTTCTTTTTTTTAAAGCGATAACAGCTTACAAAATTAGGCGGACAATCGAGTAAACAATACCTGCCAAAACAGCTGAAACTGGAATGGTTAAAATCCATGCCCAAACTAGGCTATAAGTAACTCCCCACCTCACAGCAGAAACTCTTTTTGTTAATCCAACTCCAATAATAGAACCTGTTATAGTATGTGTAGTAGAAACTGGAATACCAAAATGCTCTGTTATTCCTAAAGTTATCGCACCTGCGGTTTCGGCACTTACCCCTTCTAAAGCAGTTACTTTAGTGATTTTTGTACCCATCGTTTTAACAATTTTCCATCCGCCACTCATCGTACCTAGTGCAATGGCAGTAAAACAGGCTATTGGAATCCATTCTGGCATTGGAGAGCCTGGAGCAACTACGTTGTTTGCAATTAATGCAGCAAATATAATTCCCATTACTTTTTGGGCATCGTTACCACCATGAGTAAAACTTAATGCTGCTGATGAAACTAATTGAAGCCTTTTAAACCATTTTTCTGCAACGGAAGGTCTTGCATTTTTAGAGATATTAATAATAATCAAGTTAATAACAATGGCGATAATCATTCCTATTATAGGTGCTAATACAATAAAAGCAACGACTTTTAAAATGGAGGGAAGATTAACAGCGATTAATGCTGAATCTCCCATAAAAATTGCATGTGCCATACCCGCTCCTGCAAAACCACCAATTAAGGTATGGGAAGAACTAGATGGTATCCCGTACCACCAAGTCAATAAATTCCAAGATATTGCAGCTAATAATGCAGACAAAATAACCTCTAGTGTGACATAGTTTGGATTAACCAATTTTTGTACAGTTCCAGCGACACCATGATCTGTAAACCAAAAGTAAGCAGCAAAATTGAATAATGCTGCCCAAAGTACTGCCTGAAAAGGGCTTAAAACTTTGGTTGATACAATGGTAGCAATAGAGTTGGCAGCATCGTGAAAACCATTGATAAAATCAAAGCAAATTGCCAAGATGATAACAATGATAAGGAGTGTAGTAACCATTATAACAAGATTTTTTTAGGTTTATGCGTTTTTTACCAATATGGTTTCTAAAACATTGGCAACATCTTCGCACATATCTGTGGCTGTTTCTAAGCCATTTAATACTTCTTTATACTTCATAATTACTTTAGCGTCTTCTTCAAAATCGAATAAATCGCCAATAGCTTTGTCAAATACGTAATCAGCCTGATTTTCGATGCTATTAATTCTCACACAAGAATCAGTAATAACTCGAATGTTCTTAAGGTTTTTCAGTTCTTTAATTGCTTTATCCACGTCAACACAGCTCTGAGCTACTAACTCAGCTAATTTTTTGATAGGCTCTGTCATGTCGAATACATTATAAAGCAAAATACGATTAGAACTACCATGCATGTAGTCAGCAACATCATCCAACGCAGTAGCAAGGGTATGTATATCCTCTCTATCAAACGGAGTAATGAAAGTTTTACCTAATTCTAAATAGATTTGATGAGTGATCTCGTCACCTTTATGCTCTAACTGTTCTATTTCCTTATGTAAAGGCTCTCTGGCTGCTAAATCATCTGTGTTAACAAGCTTCTTAAGCATTACAGACATTTCTACTAAATTGGAACTGGCACTTTCAAAAAGAGGAAAAAATTTTCTGTCTTTTGGGATGAAATAAGAGAATATATTGTTCATTACTAATCAATAGTTTTAGACTGCAAAACTACTATCCCTATGTTAATATAGTGTTAAGTTTTAAGTATTGGGTTGGTATTAATTAAAGGAATATTTATGCGGGCATCTTTACATCGTTTTAATGTAAACCCAAAAGTAGATCCTATACCAGAGGTACTTCTTACATTAATGGTTTGATCATGAGCTTCAACAATATGTTTCACAATAGCTAAACCCAGTCCTGAGCCTCCAATTTGTCTAGAACGGCTGGTGTCAGTACGGTAAAAGCGCTCAAATAATCTTGGTAAACATTGTTCTTCAATACCTATTCCATCATCTGTTATTTCTATTAAATATTGATCATGGAGCTGAAATATGGTGATTGAAGTGGTCCCATTTTCTTTTCCGTATTTGAAAGAATTGTCTATCAAGTTCACTAAAACCTGTCTTATCTTTTCTCTATCAGCTTCAACCCAAGTTGGCACATCATATTTATCTTTAAATGCCAAGTTGATTTTATATTTTTTTGCCTTCAACTCTAAGGACTCCATCACTTCCTTTACTAAGGAGGTCAGCTCAAACTTTTGATAATTGATGGGAATTTCACCGCTTTCTAGTTTAGATATTTCATTTAAATCTTTTATTAAAAAAGATAAGCGATCTACATTTTTAGAAACTTTATTTAAGAAATTTTTTGCTGTTTCTGGGTCTTCTAATCCCCCGTCTTGTAAAGCTTCCACATAACCTTCAATCGCAAAAAGAGGAGTTTTAAATTCGTGTGAAATATTTGATAAAAATTCACGACGGAATTTCTCTTGTTTCTTTAAATCGTCAATCTCTGATTTTTTGTCTCTTGCCCACTCTTTTACTTCTTGTTCTACATCATTAATTGGATCAGGACTTACGTATTCACCTAAAGCATCTTTTAAATCTCTGCCTAGTTTTAAACTGTGTATCATTTTATAGATGATTTTAATTTTAGAGTAGACATATTTTTCTATCAAATAATAGAAAACGAAATAACTTACAACAGTGGCAACACTGAGAGAAATTAAAAACCAGTACCAATTGTGTTGAAAATATAAGTTTACGCAACCAATGGAGATCCCAACAGCAAATGCATTTAAGAAAACTAAGGTCCGTAATTTCATTCTGCAAGATAAATATTTTTTTAAAATGGTTTACCGTGAGTTTTTCGAATGATTTTTTGAGTCAAAGATGGAAATTTCCGCAAGGAAGAAACAGCGAGTGAAGTCAAAATTTTATTACCGAAAATATTTTGAATCCCTCGTCCGATTTTTAGACGCAAAGCAAATTCCCGATGCCATTTTTGTTGATATCGATTTTCGAGCGTTGCTCTTTTTTTAGGATTAATTCCCTCTGAGCATTGCTCAATAATCTCTTCGGCTAAAATTTTAGCCGAATGTATGGCTATGGCCATTCCGTTTCCACATAGTGGTGCAATCATTCCAGCGGTATCTCCACACATTAAAATGTGATTTTCTATTAATGACTTTTGTTCAAAAGAAATCTCATTAATCGTTTCGGGTTGTTTCCACAAAAAATGAGATTGTTTAAAAATATTTTTAAGAAGCGGATTCTGATAAAGAATGTTTTCTTCCATTACTGGGATAGAACCATAATTTTTTAGGTGTTTGTTTTCGGCCAAATAGCACAAACAATAGAAATCCTTTTCAATTTTACTGATCCCACAATAACCACCTTCGAAATTGTCTAGCTGAATTAAATTTTTTGGAAAATCAGTTTGGATATGATATTTGACGCCTAAATAGGGACTGCGTTGATAGAAAAATTTACGATTAAGTTTTTGATCTAGATTAGATCTTTTTCCAAAAGCGCCAATGATTAAATCGGCTTTTATTTTTTGAGTCGGGGTTTCAATTTCAAATTTTTCATCCAAAAATGAAACGTCTAAAACTTTAGTGTTGAGCAAAAAATTAACGCCTAAAGATTTTGCCAATTGGTAACATTCAAAATCTAATTGGTAACGGCTAATGCCGAATGCACCTAAATCTAATTTTGCAGATAATGACTTACCATTTGGGGCACTTATTTTTAAATTCGATATTTTTGAAGCGTCCCAATCCTCGGGATTTAATCCTAAAGTTTTAAGAAATGGTAAAACTTCGTTACTGATGTATTCGCCACAAACTTTATGAAATGGATAGCTTTTGCGTTCGATAACTTTGACTTCAAAACCTGCTTTAGCCAAAACAATTGCATTGATTAAACCAGCCAAGCCTCCTCCAATAATTACAATATTTGGTTTTGCATTCATTTATAAATAATCACTTGCCACCTAAAAGCCCACATCCATTTAATGGTATAATTTTTTGCTCCTGCTTTTTCGAGTAACGTTTCAAGTTCCTTTTTTTTAAAGCTTCGCATTACAGAAACCTTGCTATCATGTTTCACCATGGGTGATTTAGAGAAAAGCTGTGTTAAGATTCCAATAGAATAATAAGCCAAAGGATGACGATGAAGGTCATTAATGATAACTGCTTTTTTAGACGAATGCATCATTTTCTTTATCAATATCGACCATTTCTCATCCTCAAAATGATGTGTAAATAAACTGCTAATCACAAAATCAAACTCATTTTCATTAAACTCATCTTTTAAAACGTCTTTTAAAATAAAACTCACCTTTGAATTTCCTTCAAATTGTTTACTTGCATATTCTATGGTTGCTGGCGTAGCATCTACTCCAACATATGTTGGATAGATTTTCTGCTTATCGAATTGCTTTTGAAGTACTTGAAAGGTATCACCACTACCGCATCCCCAATCCGAAATGGAATCTTTGGATTTGACTTTTACTTTATTAAAGGCATCAAAAAAAACAGAAAAACCCCCGAGTAATTTGTTGATGACATCGAGTTCTTTTAAAACTGGATTTAATTCTTCGTGAGAAAGCCCAAAGTCATCCATGATTTCATCTTCGCTGCTGCGTTTGCTAAAATCAGGCATAAGTTAACACCATGCTTTCGAAAGTTAATCCCGGACCAAAGGCAAAACTCATGACTTTTTCGTTGTTGTTTTTAAGTTTTAATTTTTTGCTTAATTCGTCTAAAACAAACAGAATAGTCGTTGAAGACATGTTACCAAAGTTTTTTAGAACGGTATAAGCATGTTCATTTTGAGCATTTGTTAATTGAAAAACTTCATCACAAACCTCTAATATTTTTCTTCCCCCTGGATGTATAGCAAAAGAACCGATTTCGTCTAAAGCCAGATTTGCCTTTTTCAACAATTTCTCCGATATATTTTTTATGCCTGATTTGATTTGCTTAGATACCTTATTAGTCAACTGCATTTCGAAACCATGATTACCAATTTTCCATGCCATTTCGTTTTTAGCTTCGGTAACCACTTCGGTATAAAAGGAATCTATTTTAAATAGTTTTTCCGTGGCGAATTCTTCATTTTGCACCAAAACTGCAGAAGCCCCATCAGCAAATAGAGAGTTTGACAACCAATTATCTAGAGTGTTTTCCCGCTGAAAATGCAAAGTACATAATTCAACGTCAACAATTAATACGTTCGAATTTGGCTCTGCCCTACAAATATAGTCTGCAACCTTTAATGCGTTAAACGCTCCATAGCAGCCCATAAAATTGATACAAGTCCGCTCGGTATTTGGGTTTAAACCTAGTTTTTCTACAATTTCTATATCTAAGCCAGGTGCATACATCCCAGTACAACTCACTGTAATTAAATGCGATATGTTGGTTTTATCAAAGCCTTTAATTTGATTAAGACAATTCTCAATCGCATGAGTACTTAAATCTAAAGCTTTAAATTGGAAAATATCTCCACGAAGTGAGGTAGACGGAAAAGGCTCTAAGCCTAAACCGTTTCCAAAAAAATCATATTCTCCTCTAATCTTTCCAAAATCGTTTAACACCGAATGACGAAAATCAATTCCCGAAACTTGGTATAGTTTTTCTAATCGACGAGCGCTTGGAGCATCCAGCTGGTGTGCATCCTTCATAAAATGAAAGATTTGCTCTTGAGAAAAACGATTCTCAGGATTGCTGGTACCAATTGCCGAAATAATGCTACTCATCTGCTTTTGTTTTTTTAAATTTAGTGTTTAATATTTTAACCGTTTATGGCAAACCCCAATGTTAAATCTGTTTTTCTCCATTTGCGTTTGCCATTTTCTCTTTTTTTGCTGCCCGTTTTTCTATTTGCCGTAGCAACTGTTCCCCAGCTTAACATAGCGAATGCAATTGTGGTTTTTATTGTTTTACATCTTTTTACCTATCCCGCAAGTAATGGCTACAATAGTTATTTTGATAAAGACGAAGGTAGTATAGCTCTTATCAAAAATCCACCCAAAGTTAATTACGCTTTATACCTCACCTCGGTTTCTTTAGAATGGTTTGGGGTTTTATTGGCACTATTTGTTAATTGGCAGTTTTGTGTAGGAGTAATTTTTTATAATTTTTTATCCAAAGCTTACAGTCATCCCTCTGTAAGACTAAAAAAGTATGCAATTATCAGTTTTTTAGTAGTTTTTATATTCCAAGGAGCATTTATTTATTACATGAGCTTCTTTGCTATTTCAAATTTTAATTTTGGCTTTTCAGGCGATGTCTTTCTGGCAGGATTAATTTGTTCCTGTTTAATTGGGGCAACCTATCCACTTACGCAAATATATCAGCATGAAGAAGATGGCAGAAGAGGAGATAAGACCCTAAGTATGAAACTAGGTTATAAGGGATCTTTTATATTCTCGGGATTATTGTTTTTATTCGGAACAGTTTTAATGTTTATTTACTGGAAAAATAATCATAATCATAAAAATTTCTGGATTTTTATTGCTTGTGGATTACCAGTAATAGTTTTTTTTGTTTTTTGGCTTACAGCAGTTTGGAAAGATCAAACAGCAGCGAATTTTAAAAATATGATGCGAATGACTTTGATTAGCAGCTCGGCAATGTTAATTTATTTCTCGTGGCTTTGCTTTTTTGCTTGAGCTAAATTTTTAATCAGCTCAATGTATTCTATTGGAAAATGATGCAATTCGGCACCTTCTAAAATAACTTTTAAATAACTTTCTTGGGGAAAAAGACTTTCTGCCAATTTAGGACACATGAATGTAAAAGCTTTTTTTACACCATTATCAGTTTCAATATCAGTTTCAATTAAGTTATAAAAGGGTTCCGTTTGGCTTAATAACTCAAATTTGGTTTTTGGTAATTCATAGATGATCCCAAGCGTATATTCTCCTTTTGCAGCAATTAAGTTAGCTCTTGCAGTTCCATCAGGGTTTTGTCTATTAAATCTTAAAGCATAATTTTTCAATTTCCCTTTTTCGAAAGAAATTACAGGTTCATTAATCCTAAATTCTATTAACGCTAAATTTAGGCTACTCCCATATCCAAAATAAAAAAAAGAATTCTTCATATTACTTTTCTCCGTTCCACTCGGCATAAAATTGTTGGAGGTATTGCTCCATAAATTCATGTCTTTGCGCAGCAATTTTTTTACCAGTGGTGGTGTTCATTTTATCTTTAAGCAAAAGTAACTTCTCGTAAAAGTGGTTAATAGTTGGCGCTGTACTTTTTTTATAAGCTTCTTTACTGATATTAATATCGGGTTTTATTTTGGGATTATACAATTCCCGATTTTTAAAACCTCCATAAGTAAAGGCTCTAGCTATACCAATGGCTCCAATGGCATCTAACCTATCAGCATCTTGTACTACTAACATTTCGGGAGAAGTAAAGTTTAATTTCCCCAAACTACTTTTGAAAGACATGTTTCTAATAATCTGTTGAACATGTATTATTGTTGAATCATTAACCATTATAGAGTTTAAGAACTCGCCTGCTATTCTTGGGCCAATTTCTTCATCACCATCATGAAATTTAGCATCAGCAATATCATGCAATAATGCAGCAAATTCTACTACTTCTAAATTGACATTCTCTTCTTTAGCAATGTTTTTAGCAGTTTTCCAAACGCGTTCTATATGCCACCAATCATGGCCAGCTTCAGCATTCTGGAGTTCTTCTTTAACAAATTGGATGGTTTTTTCAATATGATTGCTCATGATGCAAATAAGGAAAATTGTTTTGATTTAGAGAATGATTTATGTCACATTGAAACAAAAAAAGCCTGTGAATTTCACAAGCTCTTAAAATTCATTTATTTAAAAATGGATTACTTCTTATCTAATAAAGAAACTGCATCATCATCTACAAACCAGCTCAAAGTGCCGTTTGCAGGCTTAATCAATTGTGCAGGATATTGAGCCACATTTCTTTCACCTTCTAAAACTGCCTTTATGGCATTCGCTTTATTAGTTCCAAAAGTAAGAAACGCAACATTTTTAGCTTGATTGATTAACGGAGCCGTAAAACTAATGCGATAGACTTGTTTATCTTTTAGATAAACTTCTTTCACCAGTTCTTCATCTATCCAAACCAAAGAGGTTTGAGGGAAAATGGAAGCGGTATGCGCATCATCACCCAAACCTAGAAGAATCAAATCAAAAATGGGTTGTTCTTTAAAATGTTTGCAAATGCAACGCTCATAATCTTGTGCTGCCGAAGCAGGATCTAAACTGGTATCTATTTTACAAACTTGCTCCTCGGGAATGTTCAATGGGTCTAAAAGGGTTTCTTTTGCCATCAAATAATTGCTATCCGGATGATCTTGAGGCACATATCGCTCATCACTAAAAAAGAATAAAACCTTGGTCCAATCTACCTGATTTTTATATTCATCAGAAGCTAAAAGCTGATGGAGTTTTTTTGGGGAATTACCACCCGAGAGCGCTACAAAAAAATATTGATGATCATGAATAGCTTCATTGGCCAATTTCACAAAGAAATTAGCTAGGTTTTTAATCACTAAATCAGGACTATTAAAAACATTCAACTTCATTTTTTTTCTCCTTTTTTAATAGGTAAAGTAAACCAATGGAAGCCATCTTTTGCAATCAATGCTTCTGCAGTTTCTGGTCCCCAACTATCTGATGAATAATTAGGGAAACTGATACTTTTTCTAGATTCCCAATTTTCTAAAACGGGCATTAGTAAATCCCAAGCAGTCTCTACTTGATCGCCACGCATAAACAAAGTTTGATCACCTTTCATGGCATCTAGCAATAAGGTTTCATAGGCTTCTGGGGTCTCATTTTCGTAAGTACCGTCATAATTGAAAACCATATCAACAGGGTTTAAAGTCATATCTAAACCAGGTCTTTTAGCTTGTACCTGCAAACGGATACTCATTTCTGGCTGTATGCTGATGATGAGCCTATTTTGCTGCCAACTTTCTGATGATTGCGAAGGAAATATTAAGTGCGGAACATCTTTAAATTGTATGCTAATGATAGAAGATTTTTGGTGCATTCTTTTACCTGTTCTTACATAGAAAGGTACATTTTGCCACCTCCAGTTATCGATAAAGAATTTTAAGGCTGCAAAAGTTTCAGTATTTGATTCAGGGTCAACGCCGTTTTCTTCACGGTAACCCTCTACCTTTTCGCCTTGCACCCAGCCATCGCCGTATTGCCCACGAACGGTATTGAATCTAATTTCTTCGTTCGCAAAAGGTCTCATGGCCCTTAAAACGTCCACTTTTCTATTTCTGATTTCTTCGGCATCAAAATTAACTGGTGGCTCCATAGCAACCAAGCACAAAACTTGCAAAATATGGTTTTGAACCATATCGCGTAGAGCACCTGAGCCATCATAATAACCACCTCGATCTTCTACACCAATATCTTCGGTAACCGAAATCTGTACATGTTCAATATAATTCCTATTCCAAATAGGCTCAAAAAGCGCATTAGCAAAACGGAAAGCTAACATGTTTTGTACGGTTTCTTTTCCTAAATAATGGTCGATACGATAAATCTGGGTTTCATCAAAAATTGATTTCAATAAAATGTTCAATTCTTTAGCAGAGGCCAAATCATGTCCGAAAGGTTTTTCAACTACAATTCTAGTTCTATCTGTATTATCTGCGAGTTTAACTTTTGCCAGATTACTTGCAATTATTGGAAAAAACTTAGGTGCAACAGCCAAATAATGGATAATTACAGGCGGTTCTGACCAGTCGTTTTCACATTTTTCAATAATGTCACTCATTTTCTTGTAGTCTTTTTCGTCGTTCACATCGGAAGTCAGATAAGAAATACGACTAGAAAATTCTTTCCATTTGTCTTTATCGGCTTTGCCACTTCTAGAATATTTATTTACGCCTTCTAATAAAGTTTTTATAAAACTTTCATCAGTATAAGATGTACGTCCCAAGCCAATAATTGCAAATTCCTTCGGCATGTATTTCTCTAAAAACAAATTAAACAAAGCAGGAATTAATTTTCGAGCAGCTAAGTCACCGGTACCACCGAAAATCATGAATATGGTTGGCCTGGGTTTTACATTAGTTTTCATTTTACGATTTGATAAAGTTGATTTTTAGTTTTCTTAATTTTAATTCCATTGTGTATGAAAGATGCCTTCTTTATCAGTTCTTTCATAAGTATGTGCACCAAAATAATCTCTTTGTGCCTGAATTAAATTTGATGGCATTCTCTTGGTTTTAAAACTATCAAAATAGCTTAAAGCAGCTGAAAAAACAGGTAAAGAAATTTGTGACCTTACGGCTTCTGCTATAATATTTCTAGCATTTGCGTGTGTCGCTTTTATTTTTGATGAAACGGCAGCATCCAATAAAAGATGTTGAAGCTCCTTGTTCTGAAAAGCTTGATATATATCTTCTAAAAACGCTGCTCTAATGATACAGCCGCCTCTCCAGATTTTAGCGCAATCCGCTAAATTTAAATGATAATTTAGTTCTTCTGAAGCTTTATAAAGCATTTCCATTCCCTGCGCATAAATTACTGCACTTGCAAAATACATTGCTGCTTCTAAATCTTTCAAGAAACTTTCTCTATTTATGTCAATAGCTCTTGCATCTCCGTAAATTTTATCAGCAGCCAGCCTCCATTTTTTCTGTTTAGATAAATCTCGCATGGCCACCGCAGTGTCTATACAATTAGTCGCTGCTTGTAAATCCATCGCTTCTTGAGATGTCCATTTACCAGTTCCTTTTGCTTTAGCTTCGTCTTTGATATAATTGATTAAGATTTTTTGATCCCCTGGAGCTTTAAATTGAAAAATGTCTGAAGTAATCTCCATTAAATAGGATTGTAAACGCCCATTGTTCCAAGTCTTAAACACGTCACCTATTTCTACATCTGTCATTTTTAAACCTGTTTGCATCAATTCATACGCTTCGGCAATTAATTGCATTAATGCATATTCAATACCGTTATGAACCATTTTTACAAAATGGCCAGATGCTCCAGGGCCTATATAAGTGACACAAGGGTCGTTATTTACCTTTGCGGAAACTGCTTCTAAAATTGGTTTTACAACATCATAAGCTTTTTCATCACCCCCAGGCATCATACTTGGTCCAAATCTAGCGCCTTTTTCGCCGCCTGATATTCCCATCCCAAAAAAATGAATTCCTTTTTCCCTTAGAAAAGAAAAGCGTTGCTCCGTATCAGTAAAATGAGAGTTTCCACCGTCAATAATTAAATCACCTTTATCTAAAAGAGGGATTAAATCTTGAATTACTGCGTCAACAATTTTACCAGCAGGCACCAGCATCATGATTGCTCTTGGCGTTTTTAAACTTGATATAAAGGATTTTAAATCGATTGTTCCAGTAGTGTTTGTATCCTTACCTTCTTGATTTAGAAATTTTACTTGTTCTTCACTTTTGTCATAACCAGTAACTTTAAAACCATGATCGGCCATGTTTAACAGTAGATTTCTACCCATGGTGCCAAGTCCTATCATCCCGAAAACGTTTTGATCAATCATTAAATTATTTTTTTAAAAATTATAAAATAAATTGCCGCTTAAGCATCCGGATTTACAGATTTTACACAATAATCATCCTCAGCATCCCATAAAAATGCGCCTCCTTTTATTCCGTCTTTATTGCTCACAATTTTAATATTATCATCTAGCTTAAAGCTGATTTTTTTTGCATTTCCACCACTTAGATAAAGTCTGTCATAATTAATTACTGTTTTGAAGGTTTTCAAAACTTCTTTCATCTTCTTATTCCACTTCTCTTCGCCGTCTTTCAACAATGCTTTGTCTCCAATAAAAGCATCATAATCCTTTCCTTTCCTAACTGGAAGATGTGCCAATTCTAAATGTGGAAGTAGTTTGCCATCCATAAATAAGGCAGTTCCGAAACCTGTACCCAAAGTAATCACCATTTCCAAACCTTTACGACTTATTACGGCCAAACCTTGTAAATCTGCATCATTGACTAATCTAACTGGTTTTTTTAGTTCGTTTCCTAAAGCTTTGCTTAAGTTGAAATTTTTCCAAGCAGCATTATCTAAATTTGGAGCAGTAAAAATTACGCCATCTTTTACATAGCCAGGGAATCCTACAGATATTTTATCATAAGGCGGGTAGCCTTTCACTAAAGCCTTGATGGCCGCGATAAGATTTTTTGGATTAGCTTTTTCTGGCGTCTCAACTTTCTTGTAGTCAAATTGCATCTCCCCATCAGGATTTAAAACGGTTGCCTTAATGTGTGAGCCGCCAATGTCTATGGATAAGAAATTTATTTGTTTGTTATTTTCCATCTGTTAGAAAAGTTTTTTAGAATTAATGGGTTTCGTATATTACTCTAGGATGTATTTATTTTAGAAATTATTTATACTACTTTTAACAAAAACTCATCCAATTTTTGGAAACAATAAAACCTACGGCTAATCTAAGAAATATCGATAAACTTACGGCACTATGGGCTTTAAGTGAATCAGGGTTAGGTGGAATTTTACATACATTTCAGATTCCATTTTCGGGTTTTTTTCTCGCTGCTTTTGCTATTTTAATTATTAAACTCATTGCATTCTATAGTAAAAATCCTTTCCAAAATATATTAAAGGCCACTTTTTTGGTTTTACTAATTAAAGCAGCAGTGAGTCCACAAAGCCCGCCGTTTGCTTATTTAGCGGTAGCTTTTCAAGGTCTTAGCGGAGCAATTATTTTTAAAATAATCCGTAAACAAGCCTATGCAACTTATTTACACGCTATTTTTAGCTTAATGGAAACGGCGATTCAAAAGTTATTGGTCTTGTGGATTTTCCTAGGGGCATCTTTTTTCCAAGCTTTTGATGATTTTTCAAAAGGAATTTTCAAAAATTTAAATATGGATATAAGCAGCTTTAGTTCGGTTATAATGGGATTTTATTTGCTAATTTATTTTTCTTGGGCAATATATATAGGTTATTTGAGTAATCATCTTCCCGAAAATCTAAGTAAAAGACAATTTAAATTTGAGAACGATGAATCAATCGCTATCGATAAAATTCCATTAAAAAAGAGTAGCTATCTCAAAAAAATAGTCGGGCCTCTTTTAATAATTTCAGGAGTTTATCTATTAGCTTTAATAACGCATTCTGAGATATTTCTTAAAAGCTTCTATCGTACTTTGATTATTCTTTTTATTTGGTGGTTAATTAATCCCTTTTTAAGGAAGGGTTTAAAACGGCTATTTGATAAGCAGCGGAACAATTATCGTGAAGATTTTTCAAATATTTTTTCTTTACTTTCTATCACAAAAAGTAAAATTAAACCTGCTTTTGCTATGGCTAGAAAAGAAGTGAAAGGCATTAAAGTTTATAAAGAGTTTGTATTCAATTTAATGGCTCTGAGTTTAAAAGATGATTAAAAATAAAGTAATTATTTTTTCCGATTCCATCCAATCTGGAAAAACCAGTAGGGTGCTTACATGGATTAAAGATCAAGAAAGTGTAGGTGGAATATTAACACCAGATATTGGTGAAAAGCGAAAGCTGTTGGATATCTCCGAAATGAAATTGTATGACTTGGAGACAGATGATCTTGATCAAAATCACATTATAGCAGTAGGAAGATTCGTATTTTTAAAAGCTGGTTTTGAGCGAGCAATTGCTATTTTAAATCAAGCGCTTTTAAATCCTCCAAAACTTGTAGTTATTGATGAAATTGGAAAACTAGAGCTAGAAAACGCTGGTTTGGAACCAGCTTTAAGTGATATTTTGAATAAATTCTCAATTTCTTCTCCTGAGACTACTTTCTTAATTATTGTTAGAGAAAATTTATTGGGAGAGGTAGTGGCTAAATATTCTTTTCAGGATGTAGAGTTTGTCGGCTATAACTACTTTACAAAATAAAAATGGCTGGGTTCTTAAATTTAAGAACCCAGCCATTTTAACTATTTATAAATTTGGGTTATAAGCCAAATTCAGCTTTCACTTTATCTACAAAGTCTAACTTCTCCCAAGTAAATAATTCTACTTCTAAAGTCTTCTCTTCTCCGTTTGCACCATGGAAAGTTTTCTTAACCACTTCATTAACACGTCCCATGTGTCCGTAAGCTGCAGTTTCAGAATAAATAGGATTTCTTAATTTCAAACGTTGCTCAATAAAATAAGGACGCATATCAAAAATTAACTCCACTTTTTTCGCAATCTCACCATCGGTGAGACCAACTTTTGCAGTTCCTTTAGTATCGACGAAAATACCACAAGGTTCGGCAACACCAATAGCATAAGAAACCTGAACTAAAACTTCATCAGCAACACCAGCTGCAACTAAGTTTTTTGCGATATGACGTGTTGCATAAGCTGCAGAACGGTCTACTTTTGATGGATCTTTTCCAGAAAAAGCACCACCACCGTGAGCACCTTTACCGCCATAAGTATCAACAATAATCTTTCTTCCTGTTAAACCCGTATCTCCATGTGGACCACCAATTACAAATTTCCCAGTTGGGTTAATGTGATATTTAATTTGGTCGTTAAATAATTTTTGTAGTTCTGGCTTAATTGCTGCCTTAACTCTTGGAATCAAAATACTAATGATATCACTTTTGATTTTAGCCAACATTGTTGCTTCTACATCAAAATCATCATGCTGTGTCGAAATCACAATACTGTCTATTCTAACAGGTTGGTGTTGATCATTATATTCAATAGTTACCTGAGATTTTGCATCAGGTCTTAAATAGGTGATTTCTTTGTTTTCACGACGTATCGCAGCTAGTTCGATCAATAATTTATGTGCCAAATCTAACGCTAGAGGCATATAATTGTCGGTTTCGTTAGTTGCATAGCCAAACATCATTCCTTGGTCACCCGCACCCTGCTCTTCTGGATTTGATCGATCCACACCTTGGTTAATATCTTGAGATTGGTCGTGAATGGCAGATAAAATACCGCAAGAATTCGCTTCAAACATGTATTCTGATTTGGTGTAGCCAATTTTCTTAATTACATCTCTGGCAATTTTTTGCACATCAAGGTAAGTTGAAGATTTAACCTCTCCAGCTAAAACTACCTGACCAGTGGTTACTAACGTTTCGCAAGCAACTTTTGAGTTTTTATCAAATGCTAAAAAATTATCAATTAAAGCATCTGAAATTTGGTCAGCAACCTTATCTGGGTGACCTTCAGAAACAGATTCTGACGTAAATAAATAAGACATAATAAATATAATTTTTAAATTATTTTCTTGAATTCGGAAAGATTGAGAAGATGCAAAATAAAAGAAAAGCTTTAGCAATTTTTTTACGTGGTTGCAATCGTAACAAATCTTTCCACATTAACAATTGCAAAGGTATAACAATTTTTAATTTCTGGAAAAATTAGAATTACTTTGCATAGATTTTAATTATATAATTTTTGAAGAAGAAGATACTTTTTATTGTAAATCCAATTTCTGGAGGTTTAAACAAGGCTTTTTTCCCTAATTTAATTGATAAATACTTAGATCATGGAATTTTTAAGGCAGAAATTATATTTTCAGAATACATTGGACATGCAAGAAAATTGACCGAAGATAGCTTGAAAAATCAGTTTGACATCGTTGTTGCTGTAGGTGGTGATGGAACTATTAATGAAGTAGCTTCTGTTATGGAATCATCGGGGAAATTGATGGGGATTATCCCATGTGGGTCTGGAAATGGATTAGCCAGAACATTGAAAATACCGCTTAAAAATAGTGACGCAATAGAAAGGTTAAATGGCCTAAAAATTATTCAAATAGATACAGGGATTTTAAATGGCAAGAAATTTTTTAATATGGCGGGTTTGGGTTTTGATGCTCATATCAGTTCTTTATTCGCAAAAGATAAAAATAGAGGATTTGGTGGATATATCAAGACCACACTAAACGAGATATCAAAATATAAGCCGGATGATTACCAAATCGATGTAGACGGACAATTATTTGAACAAGAATGCTTTATGCTAAGTATTGCTAACTCTTCTCAATATGGAAATAATGCACATGTATCCCCCACTGCTTCCGTTCAAGATGGTTTACTAGACGTATGTCTAATTAAACCTTTTCCAATGTATATTTTCCCCTCCTTAGGTTATCGTATGTTTTCAAAATCCGCAGATGGCTCAAAATTCGTAAGAATAGTAAAGGGAAAAGAAATTTTAATCAAAAGATCAAAAGCCGGACCAGTACATTTAGACGGAGAGCCGCAACAAATGGGGGAGGTAATTTCCGTTGGGATAAAACATCTGTCTCTTAATTTGATTATTTAAGGATTAATTTTCTTAAATTCATTGTTAATTTCAGGCCTAAATTTATCAAGATGAAAAAGTTTTATACACTGTTATTTTCCATGTTTTTTTGTGGTCTAGGTTATGCTCAAATCAGAGTTGAGTTGACAAATGTGGACCAATGGGTTAAAAATAATTTTATTGGTCAAGGCGTAGTTGTAGGTCACATTAAAACACATTTCCCTGCAAAAGAAGCGGCAGGTATATTTAATAGCAACGGGATATTGCAGATTAATGATGGTTTAGTGCTTTCTACGGGCGATGTAAGAAGAATTGGAGGTTTAAATGATCAGTTTAATTTAAGTACTGGCTTTAATTTGACAGGAACACCCGAAAAGGATGAAGATTTACAAAAAATAGAAAAGGGTAATCTGTTCGATGTCAACTATATAGAATTTGATTTTGTGCCTTATAATAATAGTATTTCATTTAACTATCAATTTGGTTCCGACGAATATCCCGAATATGTAGGATCGGCTTTTAATGATGTTTTTGCCTTTATAGTTTCAGACGGTAAAGAATCTAAAAATATTGCGCTTATTCCAGAGAAGAATACACCAGTGAGTATTAATACCGTGAATTTTAAAACCGATTCTATCTATTACATTGATAATAATCCTTTTAGATTAAAGACAATGAATAGAGAAGATCCAAATATGGAAGAACAAGAGATCTATAGAACAAGGGTTGGTGAGATTTTATATGCCATTAAAAAGTTTTTTACACCTAAGGATGAAATTTTTAATCCCATTTCTCAGGTCATTGAACCAGATGAGAATTTGATTAAAAAGCTAAACCAAAAGTTATACAATAATCTACAGTTTGACGGCATCACCACAAAATTGGTTGCGCAAACTTATGTAGAGCCATACAAGCGGTATCATCTTAAAATTATTATTTCTGATGTCTCAGATAACATTTATGATTCTGGTGTATTTTTAGAGAAAGGTAGCTTAACTACTGTTAAAGATGAAAAACAGCCAGGCTTTATAAATTATCCAGATTTTTCACAGCAGATAGACATTCAAAAAATTATGGAAGGCGCTAAATTAGAGGATTTGGTTTCTATCCCAAATCAGAATTTAGAGAAAAACCTCTCCTTGGATAAATTAGAGTCTAATCATATAAGCACAGATACTCAGGAATCAACTCATATCATTTATTTTGATTTTGATGTAGCAACTCCTAATCAAACAGAAACACAAAAGATTTATGAGTTAGCAAAAGCCTATAAAAATTTAGGGAAAGGTTATGGAGTGGCAGTTATTGGTCATACTGATAATAAAGGGAGTTTAAATTATAATCTTGATTTATCTCTAAAAAGAAGTGAAACAGTTGCGAACTGTTTAAAATCCATTATACCAGATTTAAAAAACATCAATATTATTAGCAAGGCATATTTACTTCCAGCTTCCTCAAACGAGACAGATGAAGGCAGATCTCTTAATAGAAGAGTAGAAGTAAAGTTTACAAAAATTAAATAAATGAGTAAAGAAAAGCGGTCAAAGAAATTTAACAGTTTTGATGGTATAGTTTTTTCAACCAATCCTGATGAACAAATTTCAAACTTTAGTGAAGAGCATGAAGACACCTTAGTCCCATCAAAACAAGATTTAAGAGTTCAATTAGACAAAAAGCAACGAGCGGGAAAGGCAGTTACTTTAATTACTGGCTTTATTGGAGATGATGATGACTTAAAAGCCCTTGGAAAAATGCTGAAATCTAAATGTGGAGTTGGTGGTAGTGTTAAAGATGGTGATATTTTGATCCAAGGAGATTTTAGAACAAAAATCATTGAAATCTTAATAAATGAAGGATATAAAGTGAAAAAGATAGGAGGCTAATTTACACTAAGTTATATCATTTTTTTAATTGATAATGAAGCTTTTAGCGCTTAGTGTATAGTATACAATTAGCTGATTTTTAGTGATTTAAATTTCATTTTTTATTTTAATTCTACTTAGTTTTGCTCTAACCAATTATATTTTATGATTAGAACAAAAATACAAGAACCTAATCTTGTTGATTTTCAGTTTTCAAAAAATTTAGTCATCAATCATCAACTCAGTGTATCCGAGCTAGTTGAGAAAGCCATTCAAAGAGGAGAAGGAAAGTTAGCTAATAGCGGAGCTTTAGCAGTTGATACGGGTACTTTTACTGGTCGGTCTCCTAAAGACAGATTTATCGTAGACGATGATATTACACACGAAAAAGTTTATTGGGGAGATATAAATATTGCATTTAGTGGCCAAAAGTTTGACCAATTAGAGCGCAAAGTGATTTCCTACCTAAACTCTAAAAACGAAATATTTGTTAGAGAAGGTATGGCATGCGCCGATGAAAAGTATCGCATCAATATTAAAGTAATAACAGAACATGCTTTTCAAAATCTATTTGCGCACCATTTATTTTTAAGACCTGAAGACTCATTGGGTCAAGGACATGAAGACTGGACTATTATTGCTGCTCCTGGTTTTATGGCAGATCCAGAAACAGATGGAACCAGACAATCAAATTTCTCTATTCTAAATTTCACCAAAAAAATAATTTTAATTGGTGGAACGGCATATACCGGAGAAATAAAGAAAGGTATATTCTCTGTATTAAATTTCTTATTACCTGTTCAACATCATGTTTTACCCATGCATTGCTCCGCAAATATTGGTATAAATGATGATACAGCTATATTTTTTGGATTATCAGGAACAGGTAAAACTACACTTTCGGCTGATCCCGATAGGTTATTAATAGGTGATGATGAACATGGTTGGGGAGAAAACTCTGTTTTTAATTTTGAAGGAGGTTGTTATGCAAAATGTGTTGATTTAACTCCCGAAAAAGAACCTGAAATCTATAATGCCATTAAATTTGGGTCGTTACTAGAAAACATCAATTTTATTGAAAATGGGCGTGAGGTAGATTTTTCAGACACCAAAAAAACAGAGAACACGCGAGTGGCATATCCAATTAATTATATTAAAAATGCTATTTCACCTTCTGTAGGTAATGTTCCAAAAAATATTTTCTTTTTAACTGCAGATGCTTTTGGTGTTTTACCTCCGATTTCTAAATTAACAAAAGCACAAGCGATGTTTTATTTTATTGTAGGTTATACTGCGAAAGTTGCTGGCACCGAAACGGGAATTAACGAACCTCAAGCTACTTTTTCTGCTTGTTTTGGAAAAGCTTTTTTACCATTACATCCACAGACTTACGCAGAACTATTAGGAGAGAAGATTGAAAAGTATGGAGTAAATGTTTGGTTAGTAAATACAGGTTGGACAGGTGGAGCATATGGCGTAGGCAAAAGAATAAAACTGTCTTACACCAGATCTATAATTAGTGCAGCGTTAAACGAATCTTTAAATCGAGGTGAATTTATTAAACATCCAATTTTTGATTTGCAAATGCCTTCGGCATGTGTGGGAGTTCCTTCTAATATCCTAAACCCAAGAGAAACATGGGATAGCGAGCATTTGTACGACAGTAAAGCGCATGATTTAATGAATTCCTTTAATAAACACCTTCAACAATACGAGTCTGTCATGTCAATTGAGCTAAAAAGTCTTTTATCTCTTCCCGTGTAACAATTAAATAACTAAAAAATAACTGACTTAAATTTGTTTTTTAGATATAAATTAGTTTTTATTGTAAAAGAATTGTCCCCGACAGGACAATTTTTTTTTCGATAGCGTTTAAATAGCGCTGATTTTTTCCGTAAAATCAATGAACACCATGAAAAGCTAACGAAATGCACAAAAAATTTGATCTTAAAGTATAAATCATAAATTTGTTATTCGCATTTTTACAACTTCAATTTTTAAACACACATTAATTAAACACAAAAACTAAAAACTAAAAAACAATGGCAAACGCACCAAAACCTACCACGGCTAAAAATGAGAACTCAAAGGGTTCAGGTATTTTCGCAGGATTAGCTATCTTATTCTGTCTTGCAATCGGATGGTTATTATTTTTATTTGTAATGGGAAGTCCCACAAACTTTGAAAACGGAGATCCAACTGGTCACCCACTCCCAGGCAACTATTTCGGAATGGTATACAGAGGTGGTTACATCGTACCTTTCTTAATGTCTATGTTCTTAATGGTACTTGTGTTCTCTATTGAGCGTTTCTTTGTAATTAACAAAGCGGCAGGTTCTGGAAACGTAGATGCTTTCGTAAGAAAAGTACAAAGCATGTTGACCTCTAATAATGTAGATGGCGCAATTAGTGAGTGCGATAAGCAAAAAGGCTCTGTAGCAGCTGTAATTAAATCTGGATTATTAAAATACAAAGAAGTTGAAACAGATACAGTTATGGATACTGAACAAAAATGTTTAGCCATCCAAAAAGACATTGAAGAAGCAACTGCTTTAGAAATGCCAATGTTGGAGCAAAACTTAACTATTATAGCAACATTAGTATCAGTAGGTACTTTAGGTGGGTTATTAGGTACAGTAACTGGTATGATTAAAGCTTTCGCGGGTTTAGCAACAGCTGGAGCTCCAGATCAAGCTCAATTAGCGAGTGGTATTTCTGAAGCTTTAATTAACACAGCTACCGGAATTTCAACATCATTATTTGCAGTTCTTTCTTACAATTTCTTCACTTCTAAAATTGATAGTTTAACCTATTCAATTGATGAAGCTGGATTCTCAATTGTACAAACTTACGCAGCTACTCATAAATAAAATAACGATTAGTAGAAAGGCGTTTTAAAATCGTCTGTATAATTAATTAAATACTAATCATATAAATTTAATCAAATGCCAAAAGTAAAAATTAAAAGAAAAAGTACAGTTACCGACATGACCGCTATGTGTGATGTAGCTTTCTTGTTGCTTACTTTCTTTATCTTAACGGCAACTGCAAGGCAACCTGAGGCACTGAAAGTAGATACTCCTTCTTCAACAGTGACAATGAAACAGCCTGATACAGATATATCCACTCTTACCGTAGGGCAAGGAAAGATATTTTTTGGAGTTGTTGGACAGGATGTAAGAATGAATACTTTAGAGCGTATTGGAGAACAGTATAATATTACTTTCACTCCTGAAGAAAAGAAACGTTTCTCTGTAATTGAAAATTTTGGAGTTCCGATCGCTAATTTAAAGCAATTCATTGCTTTGGATAACACCGAAAGAATGAAAATCAATCAGCCAGGGATTCCTGCTGATTCTGGTGCGAATAACGAGCTAAAGCAATGGATATTACAAGCTAGATATGCTACTAAAGAACTACACAATGTAGATTTAAGATTTTCTATAAAAGGAGACTCAAAAGAGAAATATCCAGAAATCAGAAAAGTCATAGACATTTTGCAGGATCAAAATATTAACAAATTTAGTTTAATCACTTCGTTAGAAGCTAAGAATTAATAAAACAAGGATATGGCAGAATTAGATACCTCCGGCGGGGGTAATAAGAAAGGCGGGAAGAAAGTAAGAAGTAAGAAAATGTCGACCAGAGTAGATTTAACTGCAATGGTAGATTTGGCTTTTCTTTTGATTACCTTCTTCATGCTGACTACTACCCTAGCTAAACCTCAGGCGATGGATATGTTCATGCCTGATAAAAATGATAAAAATCCTGATCAGCAGCTTGATGTTAAAGCATCACGAACAATGACTTTGCTTTTAGGATCAAATAACAAAATTGTGTGGTATATGGGTGTGGCAGGAGATAATCCGCCAAATGTAGATAACTTTGGTAAAGATGGAATTAGAAAATCGTTTATCGAAGCTAATCAGAAAGTTGTTGCTACAACTGGTGATCCTAAAAAAGGATTGATGGTGATTATAAAGCCCACAGACAAGTCTAATTATAAGAATTTTGTCGACATACTCGATGAATTAAAAATAGCAGAAGTTCCATCTTATGGTATCGTACCTAAAATTGAACCTGCTGAGATTAATTTATTAAAAGATAACGGTGCATATCAATAATAAGGAATAACAACACCAAACAAACAGGTTTAATAAGAAACTAACTAATTAAAACAAAAACTCATGTCTAAACTGGACATCTTAAATCAGGACTGGATTGATATAGTTTTTAAGGGTAGAAATAAAGATTATGGTGCTTATCAGCTCCGTAAAGAAAATAACAACACTACCAATAAAGCTGTAATAATCGGATGCTTGCTGTTTTCAATAGCAATAGCTGCTCCTTTAATCATTAAATTTTTATCAGGATTTGTTCCGGATCAAAATGATAAACTTAAGCAAACTGAGGTAGTGCTTGCTGCACCGCCACCAGTAGACAAGAATACTCCTCCTCCTCCGCCGCCTGTAGAACCACCCCCACCAAAAGTGGATCAGGTGAAATTTCCACCTCCGGTTGTAAAACCAGATAATGAGGTAGTTGAAGAACCACCAACGGTTGAGGAGCTTAAAAAAGCTGATCCAGGAGAAAAGACAATCAAAGGTGATCCTAACGCTGATATCATCATCAACACACCCGTTGGTGATGGACCGGTAAATCAGGAAAAAACTGAGGACACCAACCAAATTTTTACAAACGTAGAGGTTTTACCTACCTTTCCAGGAGGTCTTGAGCAGTTTGGTAAATTCTTAAGTAAAAATTTAAGATATCCGCCAATCGCTCGTGACAATGGAATTCAAGGAAGAGTATTCTGTAATTTCGTTGTAGAGAAAGACGGTTCTCTAACAGATATTAAAGTTGTTAGAGGAATTGGTGGTGGCTGCGATGAAGAAGCCGTAAGGGTTTTAAAAAGTTCTCCTAAATGGAATCCCGGGGTACAAAACGGTAGGAATGTTCGTGTATCTTATACTATTCCAATCTTCTTCCAACTTCAACAATAAGTCGGTTAATGGCATATCAAAAATTTAAAGACAGACAGAAATCGCCCACAAAGCGATTTCTGCTCATTTTAGGGGTAGTGATGCTTGCTCTTTATTTATTCTTGGGTTTAACAGTAATTTTTTGGGATAAATTCCCATGGTTTTACGGAGTAAGTAACCTATGGAAAATAGCTTTCGGATTATTATTAATTGTTTACTCTTTTTTCAGATTTATTAGATTAATTAATCATCAGAATGATTGAAAAGGCAAGATTATACATTTATTTAACGACACTTTTATCAATTTTTAGTTTTGCTGCTTGTAACCAAGCTACTAAAAGCGGAAAAGAAGTTGATCATGTTACTTATGGTCATGCTAAAATGTTGGTAGATGAATCTTTGTATCCTATCGTTGATGATGAATATGAAATATTTTCTAAGAATTATAAAAGGGCAAAAATTGAGCTCATTTATAAACCGCAGCAAGAGCTTTTAAAACTTTTTTTGGAAGACAGTATACAAGTAGCCATCATGCCTAGGACTTTAACCAAGGATGAGGCTAAATTTTATGAAGATCGTAAAGTAGTGATAAGGTCCACTAAATTTGCCATTGATGGGGTTGCCTTAATTACAGGTCAAACTGGGAAGGATACAACAATCACTTTAGAAACGATTAAATCTGCTTTGTCAGGAAAATCTCAAAAAAACAAAACATTTGTTTTTGATAATCCAAAATCTAGTACTGTTGAATACTTAATGAATCTTGCTGGCGTTAATAAGTTTCCAAAAAACATCTATGCTTTAAAAACTAACAAAGAAGTAATTAAATATATTGTTGAACACCCAAATGCTATTGGTATTGTTAGTGTAGCTTGGTTAAAAAGACCGACTCCAGATATTAGCGAGGAGGTTGAAAAAGTTAAAATTATTGCTGTTCAGCAACCTGATGGAAGTTATCAAAAACCAACACAAAGTAATTTGAAAATTGGAAATTATGCTTTAATTAGAGAGTTATATTTAATAAATTGTCAAGGAAGAGCAGGATTAGGCACAGGTTTTGCCTCATTCTTAGCAGGAGAATTAGGACAAAGAATCATATTAAAGTCAGGATTAGCTCCAGATTCTCTTCCAGGCAGACAAATTAATATTAGAAATTAAA
>JAHJVW010000051.1 GCA_018828585.1 Bacteroidota bacterium | reverse complement strand
TGAACATTACAAAATGAAGGGTGAGGAATAGCGAAAATGCTTCTTGTGCCCTCTCTAATAGAATAAATTAGTGAAGATGATACAGAATTTAAAAGCACATTAACCAATTCAGAAGCAAACGCTACATACTTGAGCTAAATGAGGGCTTTTCTGTATTTTTACGGTTGTGAAGAGTTGTCTTAAGCGTTTATAGGGAGTGGTTTCGTCGATCTTTAGAAATATAAAGCCAGAAAGCAATGGCTTTTTTCTGCCCCAAAATCGATTATATTTATCCATATAAAGTGATGTTTAAAAACTAATGATGGTTTTTAGACAAACTGCCGTTAGCGGTAATAATTAAAGACAGACATGCTACTAAAAGACCACATACAAGACTTTATAAAGTTCAAACCTCAGCTTCAATCATTCATTTTTCGTATGCTGACCAATCGAGAAGACGCGGAAGATATTGTGCAAGAGACTTATATTAAAGTTCATAAAAACATTGAGACATTTAAGGGTGAATCATCTTTTAAGACTTGGGTGTTTTCGATAGCTCTTAATCTTTCAAAAAATCACCTTAGCAAAGGAAAACGCTGGCTCGAAAATGCGCAGGATTACGGAGCAATGTTACATGCTTATTCTCCTGAACATTGGGCTAAATTTCAGCAAGTTTTTGAATCCACCCCAGACAAAGCCTACGAAGTAAAAGAGCATATTGCCTACTGTTTCAATTGTATTAATAAAACCTTGGAATTAAATCAGCAGGTTTGTTTATTGCTAAAGGAAGTTTATGAATTTAAAGTTTTAGAAATTATGCAAATAACCAATTTGACAGAAGGAATTGTAAAACATGCGGTTGCTGATGCAAGAAAAAACATGGTTCGCATTTTTGATAATCGCTGTGCGTTTGTCAATAAAGAAGGTGTTTGCCACCAATGCACTACCCTAAAAGGAAATTTGAATCCTAAACAAAATGCTCATGTGCAATCTTTAAAAATAAAAATGGTAAAGGAAGGAAATAATCCTAACAAAGAACGCCTATTAAATTTAAGATTAGAATTAGTTAAAAACATTGACCCATTAAGCTCGCCTAATACACTAGTGAATACCTTTATGCTGGAAAGTTGCGAAAACTGGGTTGAAGAAGGAATTGAGAAAAAAGTTCTTGAATCTCGTCCGAAATCGGTTGCTCATATGTCTAACTATTAGTTAAACATTTAAAAACAAAAAAAATGAGCAAAAAAACAGCGTTACAAACAGTACAAAGTTTCCAAATGTCCATGGGCACTGGAACTAATGAATGGATGGACTTAGTTTCCGAAAACATTACCTTTAAAGGTCCTGCGGCAGATGTGAAAGGAAAAAAAGATTTTATTGAACTAAACAAAGGTTTTTTTCCAATGGTAAGGGGTTACGAACCAATTAATGCCTTTGAACAGGGCAATTATGCTTGCCTTGAGGGTAAATTTGAGGTAGCCACTCCCAAAGGCAATGAGATAGTTTTGTTGATGGCAGAGATTTACACCGTTGAAAATGGAATAATTCAAGGTGTAAGAGTGTATTATGATGCCGAAGAATTCAGAAAAGAATTCGGGAGCTAAATTAAAAAAGGGGCAGACACATTTGTTTGCTCCTTTATTTTTTAAAAATAATAATATTAAAAAATGGCATATTCAGAATATCAAAAGGAAAGAATTGAAAAATCCTTAAAAGAAAAAATCAAAAATTTTGAAGGCAAAAAATTCATGGGAGGTTATTGTTTTTTTGTTGACGATAAAATGTGTGTTGGGCTTGACATAGACAAAGCAACTGGCAAAGACCGACTCATGGCAAGAATTGGAGATGATTTTATGACAAAGGCTTTAAAAACGAAAGGGTGTAAACCAATGGACATAACGGGACGACCTTTAAAAGGTTTTGCATTTGTTGACCCTGAAGGTTTTGACCTTGATAAAGATTTGGACTATTGGGTACAGCTTTGTGTTGACCACAATCCATTTGCAAAAAGAAGCAAGAAGAAATAAATTACTACCGCTAACAGCTAAGGTTTCGTTGGGCTCGTAGAGCCAACAATGAAACCGTGGTTGAACGGAACCGGTCACCCGTTTGGCGCAATGAGGGGTTAGAAAAGAGCATAAGGCTTCTTGTGCCTTCTCTAATAGAATAAATTAGTGAAGATGTTACAGAATTTAAAAGCACATTAACCAATTCACAAGCAAACGCTACATACTTGCGCTAAATGAGGGCTTGTCTGTTTTTTTACGGTTGTGAAGAGTTGTCTTAAGCGTTTATAGGGAGTCGTTTCGTCGACCTTTAGAAATATAAAGCCAGAAAGCAATGGCTTTTTTATGCCTGTAAATCGTTTATATTTACGTTAAAATAAGGTGGGTTTAAGAATCAATTTGGGTTTTTAGACAAACTGCCGTTATCGGTAAGCATAGATAAACAGACATGGGTATATTAAGAATTCTTTTGGCAATATCAGTTGTACTTGATCATTCAAGTCCGATTTTCGGGTTTAGTTTTGTTGGTGGACAGATTGCAGTCCAAGCCTTCTATATAATTTCAGGTTTTTATATGACATTAATTCTTAACGAAAAATATATAGGCGTAAATAATTCGTATAAACTATTTATATCCAATAGGTTTTTACGATTATATCCAATCTATTGGATAATTCTGTTCTTAACTATTTTGGATTCTGTCGCTGTTTTGATTTATTCAAAGGGGAATCATTTAGGAAACTTTTCTGTTTATTATGACAATTTTGAGAATATGAATTTTGGCAGCTTTATTTTTTTGTTGTTTACTAATTTGTTTCTTTTCCTGCAAGACGTTGTTATGTTTTTAGGATTAGATACAACAACCGGTAATTTGTTTTTTACACCCAATTTCCGTGAAACAACGCCCCAGGTTTGGGAATTTTTATTTGTACCACAAGCATGGACTATTGGAGTGGAAATAGCTTTTTATTTAATTGCACCATTTCTTGTGAAAAGAAAACTCAAAATTATTATCCCATTAATTATGCTTTCTTTAATTTTGAGAGCAGTGATATACTTCCATTTTGACTTAAAGAATGACCCATGGACGTATCGCTTTTTTCCAACTGAATTAGTTTTTTTTCTGTTAGGAATTGTTTCTTATCATATATACAAAAAATTGCAAACTATAGAAGTAAAAAACACTTTCCTAAAGTTAATTTGGATTGGAATTTTAGGGTTTACATTAGTATATAGTTTTTTACCAATATCCGCCAAAAGTTATCTGTACTTAACTACATTTTTCATGTCCTTACCTTTTGTTTTTATTTTAACAAAAAACTGGAAGATTGATTCATATATAGGCGAGTTGACCTATCCAATATACATATCTCATGTTTTTGTATTGACTGTCATATTTCATTTTAAAATCCCTTTAATTGGTGGTGAAGGTTTAATTTTAACATTATCGACTATAGTATTCTCAGTTATTTTAAATGAATTGGTCGCTAAAAAAATTGAAAAAATAAGACAAAAGAGAATAATGCCTAATCCCTAATCGAGTAGACGACTCTTCCAGAAGTCTGACAGAGTGCGCCTCTCACACCACCGTACCCATTCACATGCGTTCAGGGCAGGCCAAACGGTCTTCGGATACGGCGGTTCGCAAATTGATGGGTTGAGTGGAGTATAAATCTCCAGCATTGGGATGTAGCCTTTCCGCTTTAGCCGTTTGATGGTTATCGTAGTATTAAGAATCGGACTCTGCGCTATGCGCCAGCCTAAGACTTGCGCTATTATGACTAGTATGGGGAAATTAATTCCAAGAAAAACGCTAAATGGAAATTGGTAAATTTACCTACAACACCAACAAATTGGTAAAATGAAAAAAAGTATCATAGTTGTAATTGGAGTAGGCTCAATTGGGCAAGCAATTGTAAGAAGAATTGGAGCAGGTAAACATATTTTACTTGCTGACTTAAACGTAGAGAATGCGAATAAGGCTTCTGTAATTTTAAGTGAAGCAGGTTTTGAAGTAAGTGCCACAAAAGTAGATGTATCTTCAAGACCATCAGTTCTTGCTATGATTAAGGTGGCTCAAGAATTGGGTAATATTGTAGGGCTCATTCATACAGCAGGAGTTTCACCTTCGCAAGCTTCACCGGAGACAATTTTAAAAGTTGATTTATACGGAACAGCCATTGTGCTTGAAGAATTTGGAAAAGTAATTTCTCAAGGTGGTGCAGGCGTTGTTATTGCTTCTCAATCAGGACACAGATTAGCACCTTTATCAATTGAACAAAACAAAGCACTTGCAACAACACCAACAGAAGAATTACTTACACTACCATTTCTTCAACTTGATAAAATAAAAGACTCACTACACGCTTATCAACTTTCAAAAAGAGGAAATTCGTTGAGAGTAATGGCAGAAGCAGTTCTTTGGGGGAAACAAAGTGCAAGAATTAATACCATTAGTCCAGGCATTATCATTACACCACTTGCAAAAGACGAACTCAATGGACCAAGAGGAGACGGTTACAGAAAAATGATTAACTCTTGTGCAGTTGGACGAGCAGGAACACCAGACGAAGTTGCAAATATGGCTCATTTATTAATGGGACAAGACGGCGCATTTATAACAGGAAGTGATTTTCTTATGGATGGTGGCGTTACCGCAGAATATTGGTATGGTGAATAATCATTAAAATAGAAATGCACTATCGCTAACATTGTATGGCCCCCCACCGGCGCATTCTTCTGAGGGCTCATAAAAAGCAATAGTAGATTTGTGACAGATGTTATTTAAATTAGCGTATCGTTTAGTCTTGCGGAGCCCAAGTCGGCGTGGGCACCTGTCTAATGTGCTAAAACTAGCGCTGGTATGGGTTTAGCAATAGGCAAAACAACACACAATGACTACAAAAACCATTATATTAGACCTTGATGATACTATTTTTCGAACGAAATCAATGGACGCTAAAATATTTGAGCCATTTTTTAATCATTTAACCTTCACCCTAAAAGCTTATTTTGATCAAAACGTTATAACAGAAATTATTACTGATTTATGGCAGCTACCAATTGACGTAGTCATCAAAAAATATCAAATTCCTTTGACGTCGATTAAAGAATCAATTGGACTACTGAAGCATTTAGACTTAAAATTAGAAATATCAACTTATGAAGACTATGCTTTCATTAAAAAAATGCAAACCCAAAAGATATTGGTAACCACAGGTTTTACAGTATTGCAAAAAGCAAAAATAAAAGCGCTTAAAATTGAAAATGATTTTGATAAAATTGTAATTAATGATACCCTTATAGAAGCTAAAACCAAACAAGATGTTTTTGATGAGTTAACACGTGAATTCAATTTAATTCCTCAATTAACCTACGTCATTGGCGATAACTGTGACTCCGAAATAAAAGCAGGAAACGCATTAAATTTCATGACCATCCAAATTTTAAGAGATCAGGTAATAAAAGGTGATATTGCTAAACATTACATCAAATCATTTGAGGAGTTAGATTTAATAATTAAATAAAAAGGCTCAACATCTACTTGCGCAAATCTTCCGTGGGCTAGCAAAGAACAATAGGAGATTGGCAACGGTTGTACCCATTTAAAACCAAAAAGAAGATATGAAAATAAAAACACTACTATTCATTGTTTTGTTTACCAAACAACTTTTTGCGCAATCTTACCAGAAAATCCATCATGATGCCATTGTGGTTGACACGCACAATGATATTTTAATGAAAGTGGTGGATAAAGGATTGGTTTTCGACCAAGATTTAAGTGGAAAGGCGCACACTGATTTAGCTCGCTGGAAAAAAGGCGGATTAGACGTTCAATTGTTTTCCGTTTATTGTGATGGGGATTTAAAAAATTCCTATGCTTATGCCAATAGGTCCATAGATAGTTTGGATGCTGTTGTGACTCGTCGTCCAGATCAAATTGTTAAAGTTGCAAATTATAGAGAACTGCAAAAAGCGATAAAGCAACACAAAATTGCGGCAATGGTGGGGGTAGAGGGCGGTCACATGATTGAGGATGACCTGAGTAAATTAGATGCGCTATACCAACGTGGCGTAAGGTATTTAACGCTAACGCATAATATTGCGCCTTCTTGGGCAACCAGTGCGGCTGATGAAACAACCAACCCAAACTTAGCGCACAAAGGACTAACTGATTTTGGAAAAAAAGTGGTGCAACGCATGAATCAATTGGGAATGTTGGTAGATGTGAGTCATGCTGGTGATCAAACTTTTTGGGATGTGATTAACCTAAGCAAAAAGCCCATTATTGCTTCACATAGTTCGGTGTACAGTTTGGTGCCCAGTCGTCGGAATTTAAAAGATGAGCAAATCAAAGCCATTGCAAAAAATGGAGGCGTGATACAAATCAATTTTAATCCAGGATTTATCGATCGTAGTTTTGCAGCTAAAGAAACTGCTTTTCTCAAAAAACATGTAACAGAACTGGACTCGTTAATGAAAGGTGGCCTATCTGATTTTTATGCAATGGATACGCTGTATAAAAAATATAAGGCAGAAACAGATCCTATGCGACCACCGTTAGCGATGCTTATTGATCATATAGAATACATTATCAAATTAGTGGGTGTAGATTATGTAGGACTCGGCTCTGATTTTGATGGAATTAATCTTACACCCCAACAATTAGACGATGTAACTGATTATCCTTTAATTACAAAGGCATTAATAGAAAAAGGATATGCTAAAAAAGACATTGATAAAATTTTGGGTGGAAATTTTTTAAGGGTACTCAAAGCAAATGAAGTGAAATAGTAAATGAGGTAAGATAGTATAAAATATTCTTTAACAAGTGTTTAACAAGATTAATAAATTCACCTAAATTGGTAAGTCCACAAAAAAACCACCTAAAAATCCATCACCATGATCATCCTTAACAGTGAATTAAATGACATCACAGCAATCTTTAAACTGTACCAATTAGCTACTGATTTTCAAAAAATAAAATTTCCAGGAAACCTATGGCCAGTATTCGGCAAAGAACTGATCATTCAAGAAATTAATGAAAATCGACAATTTAAAATCGTAATAGATCATAAAATAGCCTGCATTTGGGCGATAACCTATCAAGACGCCCAAATTTGGGAGGATAGTGAAAATGAGTCTGCCCTATACATTCATCGGATTGCCACCAACCCCGAATTTAGAGGAAGAAACTTTGTGCAATCTATTGTGGATTGGTCTAAAAATTTCGCTCAAAAGCAAAACATAAATTTCATTAGATTGGATACCTGTGGAAGAAATGATCAATTAATTAACCATTACAAAAAATGTGGTTTTAATTTCTTAGGGATGAAAAAATTAAAAAATACATCCGAATTACCATCACATTACCATGATGCAGAGGTATGCTATTTTGAGATTGAATTAGCATAGGAATTGGCAGTAGCGGATTTACTCTTGTAAAAGGCGGTATTCAAAAAGGTCTTGAAGCAGACTTTAAAGATCATGAAAAGGCAAAAGAAACGATTCATAAAAAAGGAGGAAGTAGTCATGATGTACCACAACTAAATGAGAAAGTATCAGTTTTTTAAATCATGATTGCTTATTTCCTATAGTTTTATCAATCATGCAGGTGGATGATACAGTTGATCACATCAGAAATTTATTGATTTTTATAGCTAAAAAAGAAAAGAGTAAACCTTAAGGCATTATATTTGATGTCTAACATTAAAAATAAGATGAGAAAATTAGCTTTTATATTTTTGGTAATTATTACCGCAACCTCCTGTAAGGTAAAAAGTAACTTACCCTTCAATAACAACAATTTTAATGGAGCTAAAGCCAATTTGGCTGGTTACAGTGCCATTTATCAATTGGATACCAACGACCCGAAAATTATTAATAAAGCAATAAGAAACATCAATAATGCTTTAAATGACCCAAGATTGGTGGGTAAATTGAATATAGAGTTGGTTGCTTTTTCTGGAGGAACGGAAGCGATGCTAAAGGGAAGTGATTATGAAACTCAGTTGAGAGATTTGGCAAAAAAAGGTGTTATTTTAGCACAATGCCATAACTCTTTGGTAGAGAAAGGACTAAAAGAAAGTAGCGTTTATGATTTTGTGTCTATTGTACCCAGCGGAAACGGCGAATTAATCATCAGGGCATCACAAGGTTGGGTAATCATTAAACCCTAACAGCATCATGGAAAATAGTTTTAAAGAGTTTGCATCAGATTTAGCAGATCTAAAACCCGAAATACAAGAAAAAGCTAAAGAAATTGCCCATCAACTAATAGTAAAAAAAAAGCTTTCTAAACAGGTCGCCATTAAAGAGGGGATTAAACAAGCTGAACTTTGGTTCTTAAACTCGGAAGGTTAAATGAATAAAGAAGATCAGATCCAAAATACAAAACCAGAAAAGAAAAATCAATCGAATTGTTGCGATACAGATGGTCATGATAATGACGAGCATAACCACGGCGACGAAACGCAAAGCTGGAAATCTCACATACCTTTAATTGCCGCATTTGCCACTTTATTGGTGATGCAAGTTTTATTTTTCGGTTTTCGCATTAGTTTTACACCTTATATCGATCCTATTATTTACGGTTTTGCTTTGTTATTAGCAGGATATAATGTTTTTGATTTAGCATGGAGGAAAGCCAAAAGATTCGATTTTTTCAATGAGTTTTTTTTGATGAGCGTGGCAACCATTGGCGCATTCGCGATAGGTTCTTACAGCGAGGGTGTTGCCGTGATGGTTTTTTACTCGGTCGGCGAGTGGTTTCAAGATTTAGCGGTAAACAATGCGAAAAGAAGCATCAAAGCTTTACTAGATATCCGACCAGATACGGTTACGGTTTTAAGAAATGGCAAAACAGAAACTGTAAAACCATCGGAAGTAAAACTTGGAGAAATCATCCAAATTAAACCAGGAGAAAAAGTGGCTTTAGATGGCGAGCTAATATCTGATAAAGCAACTTTTAATACCGCAGCTTTAACAGGCGAAAGCAAGCCAGACACCAAAGAAAAAGGAACTGCAATTTACGCAGGTATGATCAATCTAAATACTTTAGCAGAAGTTAAAGTAAATGCCGATTTTAAAGATAGCAAACTGAGTAAAATCTTGGAGATGGTGCAAGACGCAACAGCCAGAAAATCTCAAACACAATTGTTTATTTCTCGTTTTTCTAAAGTTTATACGCCAATTGTTTTTGGGCTTGCGGTTTTACTAGTGCTGCTACCCATTTTTTTTGTAAGCGATTATAATTTTAACGATTGGTTTTATCGAGGCTTGGTTTTTTTGGTCATCAGTTGTCCATGTGCTTTAATGGTATCTATTCCACTGGGTTATTTTGGTGGGATTGGCTTGGCATCTAAACACGGTATTTTGTTTAAAGGGGGTAATTTTTTGGATGTAATGACCAAAATTGATACCGTGGTGATGGATAAAACGGGCACTTTAACCAAGGGTGTTTTTGAGGTACAAAAAGTGATTGCCGTAAATATTGATGAAGGCACATTGGTGAAGTTTGCTGCATCCATAGAAAGTAAATCTACCCATCCCATTGCTTTAGCCATCGAAAAGTATGCAGGAGATGTTTTAAGCGGAATGAAGATAGAAGCCGTAGAAGAAATAGCCGGATATGGTTTAAAAGGTATCATTAATGGGAAAAATGTTTTAGCTGGTAACGTAAAGTTGCTAGAAAAATTTAACGTTTCTTTTGATCCTGATATTAAAGATATCGACGAAAGTATAGTTACAATTGCCATAGATGGTAAATACGAAGGTTACATTACCATTGCCGATGAAATTAAAGAAGACGCTAAACAAACAATAGCAGGTTTACATACAATGGGCATCAAAACTGTGATGTTGAGTGGCGATAAATCTACCGTAGTAAAAAAAGTAGCTGAACAGCTTAAAATAGATAACGCTTTTGGTGATTTATTGCCCGAAGATAAAGTAGCAAAAGTACAGGAACTAAAAGACCAAGGTAAAAGAATTGCTTTTACAGGCGATGGTGTTAATGATGCACCAGTTATTGCCTTGGCAGATGCTGGAATTGCCATGGGTGGTTTAGGTAGCGATGCCACCATAGAGACCGCAGATGTAGTGATTCAAAATGATCAACCTTCAAAAATCATTTCGGCTATTAAAATTGGTAAGCTCACCAAAAACGTAGTTTGGCAAAATATAGCTTTAGCTATGGGCGTAAAAATTATTGTATTGGCTTTAGGAGCAGGAGGAATTGCCACACTTTGGGAAGCGGTAATTGCCGATGTGGGTGTTGCCCTTTTAGCGATATTAAATGCAGTAAGGATACAACGGATGGATGTTTAATCATTTTCCGCTTGTTGCGAGATAAAGAGAGTGAAATAAGCGGTGGTTGCTACGGTTTATAATATAAAATTAGAATGAAGCCCTTAGTATTCATTTACCAACCCTTAACTACATAAATATGCTAAATTTGAGTACCTTGTTTAGGCTGTTTTATTAAATTAAAACAACTGCAACCTATGAAAAAAATAGAACAAGCTGCGTTCAAACTAATTGGACTTAAACTCAATCACAAGACCACTAATGAAGGCGGACAATCAGGGATTGACTGCGGTAATCTATGGCAAAAATTCGAGACAGAAAATTTTGTAGCAAATATCCCAGATAAATTAAGTGAGGAGATTTATGCAGTCTATTATGAATATGAAGGTGATTATACCAAGCCGTTCTCCTATTTTATTGGTTGTAAAGTGAAAATTGATGCGGAAGTACCACAAGGAATGGACCACCTAATCATACCTTCCGGAAACTTTACCAAAGTTCTATCAAAAGGAATCATGCCTGATTGTGTTGCCAATTCTTGGAAAGATATTTGGAACTCAGACATAGACAGAGCCTATAATTATGATTTTGAAGTTTACGATGAACGAAGCAAAGATTGGAGTAATGCAGCAGTAGAAATTTTTGTTTCTAATCATTAATTTGTTAGAGTTCCCATCTAGCGTAAGCACCCTTTTCACGGCTTTTTAACTACGTAATGCGCTAAAATTAGGCTTAGTGTAGTTGATTCAAGTTCTTTCTTCTGTAATATTTATGCTTGGTTAACTAGGAGATACTTCAAAATCGCCATCTTTGGATAGTTGAAATTCCAAGTAACGATTAAAACCAACAGCAAAATTTATGAATAAAATTATACTTTTCCTCCATTTATCATTGCTCATCATTTTTAGTTCTTGTTCCGTTAAATTGGCCGCTATTCCCGACAAGTCGAGTGAACAAATAGATGCGACTTATAAGGTGACAAAAAATGTTGCCTATGGCTCCGACAAAGAACAGGTTTTTGACATTTATCTTTCAGAAGGTGCAAAGCAATTGCAGAATAATAATTTCACGATTGTTTTCTTGCATGGTGGTGGTTATTATGTGAGTGACAAAACTAAAGAAGAAAGATACATCAAACCCTACTTAAAAAAAGGAATGAATGTGGTTAACTTAAATTATAGACTAAAAAAGGGAATACCTTTAGCTACTGAAGATTTAACCTATGCCCTCAATTTTTTAAAAGCTAATCACACAACGTATCCATTAAATTTAAATAAAGTAATTCTTACAGGATTTTCAGCAGGTGCACATATTGCCAGTATGGTTGGGGTTACGGCGAACAATAGGGAATATCAACATAAACTAGACAACGGAATTAAAATTTCTGGCGTGATAAATTTCTCGGGACCCGTAGATGGATTAGACATGGTTGAAAAGGTTTTCATGAACAACGAAATGTCCTTAATGAAAGAAATAGGGAATGCTTTGTTCCAATTTGGTGAGGGTTATGCGCCCAAAGATTCCATTATCAAATACGAACCTATCACTTATTTTGACAAAAATGACCCGCCATTTTTTATATGGCATGGAGGAAAAGATGACCAAGTGCCACCTATTACTTTTGTGAAATTTGTTGATTTACTAAATGAAAATCAGAAGAAAAATACAGTGATGTTTTTACCGAATGGTTTTCACAGCCCCAATGCCACAGAACTAAAAGATGCCTACCAGCAAATATTTATTTTCTTAGATCAATTATAATAATATAGACTAGCTCGTTTAAGTTTTATTAGTCATCCGATAGATATACGTTATGGCTAGCGATAGCGTGGCAATCTATTAGTTAAAAGCACCACACCATCGCTCACAAAATCTCCACGTTGCACTCGCGATGACACAGTAGGATAGGCATGATGTAAGAAAATAAAATCCTTTGAATTTGAGAACCTAAAAAAATCAAAGAAATCATAAATCCTCTAAGAAATCTTAAATTAGCCTTTCAATTTCAATGATATGTCATTCAATTCCCTTGGTTTACCAAAATACTTGTTAGCTACCCTAGAACAAAACAACCTATATACGCCATACCCAATTCAAGAACAAGCCATTCCTGCTATTATGCAATACAAAGATGTTTTAGGAATCGCAAAAACCGGTTCGGGGAAAACAGCAAGTTTTGTATTACCTATACTTGCTAATTTAGAAGGACAGCCTCCACTAAAAGACAGACATGTTGCGGTGCTAGTACTGGTTCCTACACGAGAGTTGGCTTTACAGGTGAACGAGGTATTTAATACTTTTAGCCAAACGCTTCCTTTTACTTGTAAAACTATGGCTATTTATGGGGGAACTTCCGTAAATGTGCAAATGAAGGGGATGAGTAAGGTCAACATCCTGATTGCAACACCGGGCAGATTGTTAGATTTAATCTCTTCCAATGCAGTACATCTTAACGAAGTGAAAACATTTGTGATGGATGAAGCTGATAAAATGCTCAATCTCGGTTTTAAAAAAGAATTGGATGAAATTATAGCGCTGTTACCTACAAAAAAGCAAAATCTACTTTTTTCAGCTACCCTCAATCCTAATATTGAAAGTATTAAACGGGTGATGCTAACCGATCCTTTGATCATTCATATTGCTGCTGAAGATGATCGTATTGAATTGATTAATCAAACGGCTTATGCAGTTTCTCCAGAGAAAAAAGGACCGCTGTTACGATATCTTATAGAGACGAAGAATATGCAGCAGGTGTTGATATTTACTTCTTCCGTTTTTCAAGCGGACGCTGTGGTCACTAAACTTAATCACAATAACATTCAGGCCAAAGCCATTCATGGTCAAAAAAGTCAATTTGCCCGAACAACGGCACTAGATAATTTTAAAGCAGGTAAATTGAGGGTATTGGTTGCCACAGATATTCTTTCCAGAGGGATAGATATTCAGTATTTACCTTATGTGATCAATTATGAGTTGCCACGTTCGCCCAAAGATTATATTCATCGAATTGGTAGAACGGGTCGATCTGAAAATCCTGGAGAAGCCATTGCTTTGGTGACGCCAGACGACGAACATCATTTTAAGATCATTCAGAAAAAAATGAAATTAGCGTTAAACTTAATTGATGCGAGCCAATTAGATTTCTAAATAAGTGATTAATTTTTTGTCAAAAATCCTTCTTTTATTCACTCTCAAAAGGAATATAATCAATGCATAAAGTGGTTTATTAAAAGCATTAATTATTACCATAGAGACTACTTCACCCAAATCCATATCGCTGTCAGGAGCTATTAAATAATGGTGATACAATCCGCCGCCGCTTTGGCTTTTTTACGCAAATCATTCATATCGGCACCTATATGATCATATACCAAAGCGATACCCATTCTGCGGTAGGGCCTTGTGCTGGGTTTACCAAAAATACGGACATCGGTATAAGGTTGTTCCAAAGCTTTCTCAATGCCTTCGATGTTGAAAGAGTTAGCGGTTTTATCAGCTAGTATTACAGCATTAGCGCCTGCTCTTTCTAAGGTGATGGCAGGAATGGGAAGTCCTAAAATGGCTCTAGCATGCAATTCAAACTGACTTAAATTTTGCGTATCCGCTAAGGTGACCATTCCAGTATCATGGGGACGGGGGCTGAGTTCAGAAAAATAAACTCCCTTATTGGTGAGGAAAAATTCTACACCCCAAATACCTTCACCAGTTAAAGCGGAAGTAACTTTTTGGGCCATTGCAGCGGCATCAGCTAAATCTTTTTTGCTAATGGCAACGGGCTGCCAACTTTCCTGGTAATCGCCCCGTTCTTGTCGGTGACCGATGGGTGGGCAGAATAGCGTGGGTCCATTTTTTTGAGTAACGGTTAACAAAGTAATCTCCGTTTCAAACGATATAAATTCTTCGATGATGACTTCTTTAATATCACCTCTCGAGTTATTAATGGCATAATCCCAAACTTCTTGTTGATCGTCTAATTTTTTTAATACCGATTGTCCTTTTCCACTGCTAGACATCAAAGGTTTTACCACGCAGGGCAATCCTATGTCTTTTACCGCTTGGGTAAATTCGACAAAGCTGGTGGCATAGAAATACTTTGCTGTTTGTAAGCCTAGTTCCTTACTCGCCAAATCACGAATCAGTTTTCTGTTCATGGTGAAATTAGCTGCTCTTGCACTGGGTACTATTTGTATTTGTTGCTGTTCGTAAGGGTAAAAACGTTCGGTACGGATGGCTTCAATTTCGGGTACAATCAAATCGGGCTGATGTTTTGCAACTACGGCATCCAATTGAGCAGCGTTTAGCATATCTAGCACTTCAAAGTCATCGGCAACCTGCATGGCGGGTGCGCCAGGATAGCTATCTGCCGCAATAACGGTTTGCCCTAAACGCTGTAAAGCAATCACCAATTCTTTACCCAATTCGCCGCTGCCTAACAATAGTATTTTTTTATGCATGTTGCAATATAAATTATTTCATTAAATAAACTTAAGCTGTTCCGGATGTGAGTCTCAACGCACCCTAAACTTATAAATAGTGAAATTTGTTTCAGCTCGAGAGTCTGATAGTTGTCAAACGAGAGGTTTATTAAACCAGCAAACCTGCGATTGTTAAACATAGATTGACAACCTATATGTGAGATGCTTCCTATTGCCGATATCATTAATTCCTTAAACGATGTCCCCACTTTGGGAATAGATATTGTCTTTAATTAGCGCTTTGAAAACTCAATCTTTTAAGTTAATTTGTAATGATTTTGCATTCTCAAACCTCCATTGCAAAAAAATCATTTCTAATTATGACGGAAAATTATTTGTCGAATCTTTTATTAGATCAAAGCAAAGATCTTATTTGGATGATTGATATCGACCTAAAGCTTATTTATGCCAATAAGTCTTACCTCAATCTGATGAAAGAAATGACTGGGGTAGAAAAAAAGTTGAATGAGCCCATATTAATTGAAGGTTTTGGTGAGGGATATATTGAAAAATGGACATTATATTATAATAGGGCAATTAAAGGAGAATACTTTGAAATTGAAGAACATTATTCTCATCCAGAGACCAATGAAATACAATATGGTCAAATTACTTTTAAACCTTTAGAAGGTGATAATAATAAAATTGTTGCGGTAGCTTGCCAATCAAGGGATATTACACGTATTGTAAAGCAAAGATCTGAAGCGGATCAATTGATAAATGCTACTTTAGATGTTTTTTGCACCATTAATGAACAAGGGAATTTTGTATACGTGAATGCTGCAGCTATGAATCATTGGGGATATTTACCCGAAGAATTAATTGGTAAAGCTTACGCTGATTTGATTTTAGAAGAAGATGTGCCTAAAACCAATGACATTGCGGCTGCTATAAGGACCGGGCAAGAGATTAAAACTTTTGTTAATCGTTACAAGAAAAAAAATGGAGAGGTCGCTTATAATTTATGGTCGGCAAGGTGGGATGATCATGCCAAACTCATGTTTGCTGTAGCCAGAGATGGCAAAGAAAAAATTGAGCAGGAAAAAATTATTCAACACAGCGAGCAACGATTTAAAGCCTTGGTACAAGAGGACTTAATCTATGCCACCGCCAAGAACATCACAGAAGAAAAGAAATTAAGAGAGTTAAATCGTCAGGCAAGTAGTTTGTCCAAAATTGGAAGCTGGGAGGTAGATTTAATTAATCAAAGTCTTTTTTGGTCAGAGGAGGTTCACCAATTGCATGACACAGACCCCGAAAAATTTATACCCGATTTAGAAAAAGCCATCAATTTTTATCGAGAGGATTTTCGCCACATGGTAAAACTACACCTCAAAAACTGTATAACCAACAGAGAACCATTTGATTTTGAAGCTGTTTTAATTACGAGTAAAAAGAAAGAAAGATGGATAAGAGCCATTGGAACTGGTGAATTTGTTGATGGGGTGTGCAAACGCGTTTATGGTAGTTTTCAGGATATCAGCTCTCTTAAAGAAACAGAAAACAGATTACTTTCTCTTGCAGAAAATCTACCGGGAATAGTATTTCAATACGTAATAAATATAGATGGGACTGATTCGATCCGCTATCTTTCAGGATCAGTTTCACAAATTTGGGGGTTTGCAACTAGTGATATTGAAGATAACTTAAAAATAGTATGGGACCGAGTGAATGCAGCTGGTGACTTTGAGAAAGTTCAGGCTAGTATCATTAAAGCTGTCCAAACCAAATCCAATTGGAGATGCCGCTTCAAATATGTGTTGCCATCAGGCGAACTCAGAACTCATTTAGGTAATGGAACACCTATTTTTTTAGCAGATGGTACCATTGTATTCAACTCCATTATTTTAGACATTACTCAAGAAGTCAAAAACGAAGTCTTATTAAAGCAAGCGAGTACCATGGCCCGTATTGGCAGTTGGGAGATGGATTTGATCAACCAAGATAAGGACGACATGTATTGGTCTCCTGTTGTCAAAGAGATATTTGAAGTAGACCAAAGCTATAAACCTAAATTAAGACGTAGTTTGAAATTTTATATCGGAGATAGTAAAGATAGAAAACAACAAGCTATGCGTCTTTTAATTAAAAATGGAGTTGAGTTTGATGATGAGTACCTTTTGCTTACTGATAAAGGCAAAGAAAGATGGATTCGCTGTATTGGTAAAAGCGAAATGGCGAATAACATACGAACCAAAATTTTTGGAAGTTTTCAAGATATATCTGATCAAAAACTAGCTGAAGAAAGAATACGAAAAGCATTAGAAGAAAGGAATAGGATATTAGAAAGTATAGGAGATGCTTTTTTTGCCATTGATAATGATGGGATTGTGACTTACTGGAATAAGCAAGCAGAGCTTATCCTGGGTAAAAAAAAGGAAGAACTTTTAGGGAAACCTCTTTGGGATGTATATCATTATTTAACCGACACTGATTTATTTAGTCAGTTCCTTCATATTAGAAAAACAAAACAAACTACCGACTTCGAAGTGTATTCGCCTAGGTTAAATATTTGGCTAGAGATTTCTGGTTACCCCTCTGAAGAAGGCATATCTGTATATCTGAAAGATATCACCTTGAGAAAAGAGGCTGCTATGCAGTTGCAGCAAGCTAACGAACGTTTTGAAAAAGTAACAGAAGCGACCAATGATGTTATTTGGGATTGGGATATCATCAACCAAACAAATTACCGTTCTAAAGCCATCGAAAGGTTCTTCGGGAAAAATGCTTTAACCTTAAGTTCTTCAAATGAGTTTTGGAAAGATAGTTTTTATCCAGAAGACCTCCCTAAAATTAAGGATAGTATTTACGAAGCTATTGCTAATCCCTCTGGTACCCGATGGGAGTTAGAATATAGGATATATAATGAACAAGGGAAAATACTTTATATAATTGATAGAGGAATTATCATCCGAAATAACGAAGGAAAGGCCATTCGAATGGTAGGTACCATGACTGATATTACAGAACAGAAAGAATTACAAATTCAGGAGGAAAAACTGATGGAAGATATTGTTCAGCGAAACAAAAACCTCGAACAGTTCTCTTATATCATTTCGCATAACCTACGATCACCTGTTGCTAACATTCTAGGGTTAATATCTTTACTTCAGGAAGAAAATATTCCAGCGGAAACATTAGATTATATCAATAATTCAATTAATCTATCTGCAAATAAGTTAGATGAAGTGATTAAGGACCTCAATGATATCCTTCAAGTAAAAAATAATGTAACCGAGATCAAAGAATTGGTGAATTTTAAAAATCTTGCTTCAGATATCTATGTGAGTATCGAAAACTTAATTAAAAAGGAAAATGCAACAATTACTTCGAACTTTTCGGAAGTAGAAGAAATGATGACTATTAAAAGTTATTTACACAGCATTTTTTATAATTTGGTTTCTAACAGTTTAAAGTACAGGCAGCGCCATGTTCCTTTATTGATAGAAATTACAAGTCAGCTAATCAACAATAAAATTGTTTTGCTTTTTAAAGACAACGGCTTGGGGATAGACCTTGAAAAACAAAACAACATGGTTTTTGGATTGTACAAACGCTTTCATGCTAATTATGCGGAAGGAAAAGGGGTGGGTTTATTTATGGTAAAAACCCAAGTAGAAACAATTGGAGGTTCAATTAATATTATAAGCGAAGTAAATAAAGGAACAGTATTTAGAATAGAATTTCCAGTTTAATAAACCTAATAATATCAGGATTTTTGCTCCTTCTATATTGGGACGAAATCTTTTGACAGCGGTGAGCTACAGTTTGTTTATAATTCTGTAAGCATCGGCTTCGGCAAGCCATGAGTAACTAAAATTAATTTTAAGTAAAACACTAATTATAATGCCCAATAAAGTTTGCTATTTAATATTTTCTATTCTTTTGATCAATTTGATGTCTTGTAAAGTTTTGCATAACCGACTTTCAAAACTTGATCATACCGTTTGGATTCACGGTGCTTCGGATTGCAGTAAAAATACAGATCCACTGATTCAGGTTGTTCAACTCAATCGCAACACTTGGATTTTAAGACAAAATAAATGTGTTAATTACGAAGCGCCCTTTATGTATCTTTTTATAGGGAATAAGAAAGCTTTATTAATGGACACCGGTGCCACAGAAGATGAAAAACAATTTCCGTTATATCAAACTGTGAGCACACTGATTGAACAGTGGGAAAAGGAAAACAAAGCATCTATCGAACTTATTGTTGCCCACACCCATTCTCATGGCGATCATGTAGCGGCAGACTTTCAGTTTAAAAACAAACCGAGAACAACAGTGGTAGGTTTAAAAATTGATGAGGTGAAGACCTTTTTTAATTTTCAAAACTGGCCGTTTGAAAATAGTAAATTAGATTTAGGGGGAAGAGTGATAGAATTTATTCCAATTCCTGGTCACCAAACAGCGTCTATTGCTACTTATGATAATCAAACAAAAATACTATTAACAGGAGATAGCTTTTATCCGGGAAGACTATATATTGCCGATTGGAATTCTTTTAAATTGAGTACGCAACGTTTATGCGATTTCGTTAGTAATCATCAGATAAGCTATATTTTGGGTAACCACATAGAAATGACAAAAACTGCAGGTAAAGATTATCCCACAGGGACAACTTTCCAACCTAATGAGCATGTTTTGCCTCTAAAAGCAAGTGATTTATTTTTGCTCAATAATTCTTTAAAACAATTAGGTGAAAATCCAAAGCGTGAGATTCATGACAACTTTATCATCTACCCAAAATAGATGACTGTTGTTATTAATAGGTATGATTTAGAAAAGATAATATAAAATAATTGTGGTTAATTGAATTAAAAATTTTCATTAAAACATAGCAAACATGACAGAATCAATCAAACAAAAACCAAATTGGTTAATTGCTTTAGGTGTCCCTTCATTGATTTTCTTTTGCGCTTTCCTGATTAGTTTTACTACTAAATTCAAAGCACATGAAGTTATTTTGTCTAATGCAATGCTAGTAGATATATTGATATTAGCACCATTGATTTATTTTCTAGCTATTAGAAAGAGTAGGGTTTCTAACTTAACCGTCATTAGCGTTTTTTTAGTCGGATTAATGGTAGCTTGTTTAATAATAAATTCACAAACAAATCCATATCTCCATGTGCTCAAAATATGGGTTTCGCCTTTAATAGAATTAGGAGTCCTATTTTTTATAGTCAGTAAATTTCACATTGCTAATAAAAAGACCAAAGTAAATCCTCCTCAACTTGATTTTTTAACGCATTGTAGAGCGGTGATGTTGGAAGTGATAGGTAACGAAAAATTTGGTAACCTCATTTCTTCTGAAATAGCAACTTTCTATTACACTTTCTTAGGGCAAAAGGATAAAGGCATAGATTATAAAACAAAATTTACAGCATACAAAGAAAGTGGTGTTTTAGCTGTTTTATGGGCATTTATGATGATAATCTTAGTTGAAACCATCGGCTTACACTTTCTTTTAATTTTATGGAGTAAGACTTTTGCATGGATATTTAGTAGTCTTAGTTTGTATACAGTTATTCAATTGTTTGCACATTTTAGGGCGCTAAAATCTCGTCCTATCACCATTCATACAGATGCTTTAGAAATTCACCATGGCCTTTCTGGTGATGCTTATATTTCGTTTAAAAATATTGAAAGCTTCGAGGTGACTAAAAAATCACCTTTAAATAGAAATGTGGTTTCTCTCATGCTACTTAAAAATTTGGAGGAGCATAATATAGTGGTGTATTTGAAAAAACCTATAGAAGTAAACAAGCTTTTAGGTATGAAAAAGACTACGGATACTGTAGTGTTTTGTGTTGATCAAGTAGAAGACTTTGCAAATGCTTTAAAGTTAAAAATGAAGAATAACGCTGAGTTCTAAACTTTATTGACTTGAGTAAAAAACAGACTTTACTATGATAACGAGATCATTAAAATTAAGAAGATAGGTAGGACAATAAAAATTTATTTAATGATTTAAAAAGATTAGACTTTTGTAAGTTTGGGTTGATTTAGCCACTAAGTAATTTAAACATTTAATGCTTTTTACTTTTACAATAATTCTTTAGTAGTCATTGAAAAACAAACTTATATGAAAGATGAAAAGCTTGCAGTACTGATTGATGCAGACAATGTTCCTTATGCTTATGTGAAAGAAATGCTTGATGAAATTGCTAAATATGGCAATCCAACAATCAAACGCATTTATGCCGATTGGACAAAACCAACGGTTGCCGGATGGAAAGGTGTTTTACTTGAAAACGCAATCACTCCAATTCAACAATATAGTTATACCGTAGGGAAGAATTCTAGTGATAGCGCCCTCATTATTGATGCCATGGATTTGCTTTATTCTGAAAAAGTCAATGGGTTTTGTATTGTCTCGAGTGATAGTGATTTCACAAGACTGGCAACCCGTTTGCGAGAAGCAGGAATGTTTGTGATTGGAATTGGGGAAAAGAAAACTCCTCAGCCATTTATTACAGCTTGCGATAAATTCATTTATATTGAAATTCTGAAAAAAGAAAAAGAACGTGGATCAGTAGAAAAGCTGAATAAGCAAAGTAAACCTAAAGTCGAGTCTTCATCCTCAGTAAGTAAAGTTGATAAGGAATTAGTAAACCTAATAAAGGATAGTATTGATGAAATTTCTGATGACAGTGGTTGGGCTTTCTTAGGGGTATTAGGGAATTTTATCATTAAGAAAAAAACCGATTTTGACCCAAGGAACTATGGTTTCCCTAAGTTATATCCTTTGATAAAAAGTATTGGCGAATTTGAAATTGAAGAAAAAGTAACAGGTGAAAATAATATTCGACATATTTACTTGAGGAATAAATAAGAACTATCCATACCAATTTAATAAATTTAGACCTAAAAAATTCTTCACCCTGTTGTTCCTAAGGTTAGCTATTTTTCATGGAGTATCTAAAACAATTAGGACCTCTAAAATTTCCTTCAAGACAAGGTCATTAATTTATTATATGGAACTCAGCAAATCTGCAATTAGTTTACTCGTAATGATATCACCACTATTAATGATGAATGGAAAGAATTTGTAATTCGCTTTTTTTTAAAGCTATATTTTTTCCGCTTCGGCTAATAATAAAGCCTTATCTACAGGTACCACACCAACTTTTTCGCAAACTAAACCACCAGCAAGATTTCCTAGTTTAGCAGCTGTATGAATATCTGTTTTGGCAGCAATACAAGTGGCAATAACACTAATTACTGTATCACCAGCACCAGAAACATCTGCAACGTTACGAATATGAGCAGGAGTGAGGTGTTCCTCATTGTTCTGGAAAGTATAAACCCCCAATTCTGATAAAGTAACGACTATGTTTTTTGCATGGATAATATCTTGAAGCTGTAACACCGCAGCTCTTAATTCCAATAAATCTTTAGGGTTAAAGTCAATTTTTAGACCTTCCTTTAATTCTTTCAAATTAGGTTTAAAAACATCCACATATTGGTAAGATAAGAAATGACGTTTCTTCGGATCTACCACAATTGGAATCTGTTTTTCTTTTGCGGTTTTTGTGACTTCATCAATCAAATGCTGCGTGATTAATCCTTTATCATAATCCTGAAAAATGATAGTATCTATTGAATGTTGTTCTAAAAGCAAACGGAATTTATGAAGAATCAAATTGGTTTCGTTTTCACCAATTTCTGTGTCAGTCTCCGCATCAACTCTTAAAATTTGTTGATTATTCCCGATTACTCGAGTTTTAACTGTTGTTTTGCGTTTAGCTACTTTAACAATTCCGTCTGATGAAATATTTTCTACATTCAGCAAACGTAAAAATTCATCGGCTTCTGTATCATCACCAATAATTGCACAAATTAGAGGATTTGCGGCTAATGCTTTGATGTTTAATGCGACATTGGCAGCACCACCTAGGCGAGATTCTTTTTTATTTACCGAAACGATAGGAACAGGAGCTTCAGGCGAAATACGATCTACCTTTCCCCATAAATAGGCATCAATCATCACATCACCAATAATGAGGATATTTAAATCTTTAAAACGATTGAAGAGATCTTGGTACAAATCGATTTATTTAATTCGTCACTTCGAAATTGGAAGTCGTCTCGTAGAATGGACTAACCTATTTTTGAAACTTCTACTTGTGTCGAAGTGACGAGTTTTATTTTAATTATTTCAAGTTGGCTAAAGCAGCAGCAATACGCTTACAAGCTTCTCTCAATTGATCTTCAGATGCAGCGTAGGAAATACGGATGCATTTTTCGTTACCGAAAGCCTCGCCAGTTACGGTAGAAACATGTGCGGTATTCAATAAATAAAGAGAAATATCTTCAGCATTGTTTAATGTTTTTCCATCATAAGATTTACCAAAGAACGAAGAAACATCCGGAAAGAAATAGAAAGCGCCATCAGGTAAGTTTACTTTTAATCCGTCTATCTGTGTGAGTAAATCATAAACAATGCCTCTACGTTTTAAGAAAGCATCACGCATTTCATGAACTTCTTTTAAGCCGCCGTTTAATGCTGCTACACCAGCTTTTTGGGTGATGGAGCAAGTTCCAGAAGTAATTTGGCCTTGTAATTTATCTGCAGCATCAGCAATTTCTTTTGTGGCAGCTAAATAACCAATTCTCCAACCTGTCATCGCGTAAGCCTTAGAAAAACCATTGATCACAATCGTTCTTTCTTTTACAGATGGAAACTCCGCAATAGAAACATGACCACCAATAAAATTGATATGTTCATATATTTCGTCAGAAAGGATATAGATATTCGGATACTTTTCAAAAACGGTAACCAAAGTAGCTAATTCTTCACGACTGTAAACGCTACCTGTAGGGTTACAAGGTGAAGAGAACATAAACATTTTAGTTTTCGGCGTAATGGCAGCTTCTAACTCGGCAGCAGTAATTTTGAAATTATTTTCTGCTGTAGCATTAACATATACAGATTTACCTTCTGCTAATTTTACCATTTCTGAATAAGAAACCCAATAAGGAGTAGGGATAATTACTTCATCACCTGGATTTAACATTACCATCAAAGCATTGGCTAATGCTTGTTTAGCGCCTGTAGAAACTACAATCTGGTCGAAATTGAAATCTAAGTTATTTTCACGCTTTAGCTTATCTGCAATTGCTTTTCTCAAATCAGGGTAACCTGATACAGGAGTATAATAAGTAAAGTTATTAGCCATCGCTTCAGCAGCGGCATCTTTAATGAATTGTGGCGTATGAAAATCGGGTTCACCAAAACTTAAATTAATAACATTAATTCCTTTTGCTGAAAGTTCTCGACCCAGTTTGGCCATTTTAATAGTCTGAGACTCTGCCAGATTATTGATTCTATTAGATAAAATACTCATGGTTTTAGTTGATGTCGCAAATATATAAAAATACTTCTTTTGAGGATAATGCTATTTGTTCTTGTTTGATAAGATGATGATTTGAGTAATTGCTCCATAGCTGTTCTCTAATATCCTTTTTTTAAGCTTAAAACTGTCATTTCATTTCTCAATACTCACATATTCATTCCTGCCATAAAATCACCACCTTTTTTCAAAGTGTACTCGCTGCTCAATAAATAGGTACCACTAATCACTACTTGGTCTCCATTTTTAAGCCCTTTTGTGATGACCACCGAATTTTCATTTTCTGCACCTAATGTTACCATTCTAAATTCAAAATGACCTTTTTTGGTTTTCACCCACACTATATCGCCGCTCTCTTCTCGCATCACGGCATCATTTGGTAATGATATCACACCCTCATTTCCCTGATAAGGAAAACTTATGCTAGCTTGCAATCCTGGCTGAAATTGCTGTTTAGAATTAGAGATTACTGCTCTAACTTTTAAAATCTGACTATTTCCGTTAAACTGTGGGTTGATAAATGAAATTCGCGATTCAATTGGTTCATTTTCAAATCCATTTACACTTACTTTTATTTTTTTGCCTAATTGTGCATCTTTTATCTCTGATGGATACAAGTCAGCTTCTACCCATAATTGATTTAGGTTTTCGATTTTAAAAAGGGGAGAACCTTCCATTACATATTGACCTTCTGTTAAATTAATCTCGGTAATTAATCCACCTTCTGGAGCGTAAACCGTAATATGAGGATCCATATTACCACTTTTCCCTAACCTAGCGATTTGTTGTTTCGAATAACCATACAAACTCAATTTTTGTGCAGCAGCCTTAACCAGTTTTTGATAAATAGGTTCATTAGGAAAAGCTTCACTTTGCTTGTCATTCAGCAAATAATCTTTCTGTAAAGAAAGTAATTCTTCACTGTAAATTCTAAACAATGCTTGCCCTTTATTTACTTTCACACCTGTTTCCTGCTCATAAAGTTGATCAACTCTTCCTGCAAACTTGCTAGAAATTACTTGTGTGTTTTCGGGATTGGTTACTAAAACAGCATTCAGTGATTTGCTATCCGAAAAATTTTGTGTCCCAATTTCGATAGTTCTGATATTTCCCAACTGAATCTGAGTATCACTTAAGGTGAGACCCGTATCCTTATCTTGTATTTTTACAGGCACCAAATCCATATTGCAAATAGGGCAACTGCCAGGCTTATCCTCCATAATTTGGGGATGCATAGGGCAAGTATAATGCAATGTGGCATGGGTAGTTATTTTCTCTTTTTTATCCCTATTTTGACAGCTAGCGAAGCCAACTGTTAAAATCAGAAATAATATAAACTTTAAAGTCTTCATAACATCAATTGATTTGAATAAAACTTTCTGTATCTATTAAATAGGCTGCACTTTCAGCAATTTCATCCCCTTTTTGCAACCCTTTTATAATTTGAATTAGCTTTCCAACTGTAGCGCCTGTTTGTACAACTTTCGCAGTTAAAACATTTTGCGCTTTTATAAAAATAATGGATCTATTTCCCAACTTGTAAACGGAATTTGCAGGAACCCATAAACCCTGAATTGCAGGGGAGATGTATTGCGCTTTTAAAAATTCGCCAATGTGAAATTGCTGCTGGCTATTATTTAGCGTAACCCTTACCAAAGTGAAAGGTTGTCCGCTATCGTAATAAGGTTGAACCAAACTGATTTTCGTTTTAAGGGTGTCCTTTTTATAAATGATACCTATGGATTGATTGCTTTTTAAAAGTTGTTGTTGATTCGCATCCGCATAAAATATTCCCCATACTTGTTGTTGGTTGAATACTTTAAACAACATATCACCTGTTTTAATATATTGACCTTGTAAAAAAGCAATAGCATTTTGCGCTTCATTAAACGTATTATCGGTCTTTTCATTTAGTCTTTTATCCATTACGGGGTCAACCACATAACCACTATAATTACTATAAATGGGGAGATGATAATTTACTTTTCCACTTTTAATAATCTGATTAATTTGTTGATTGTCAATACCTAATAATCGAAGTTTTTCTTTTGCTCTTGTTAATAACGATGGGTCATCTTGCACTTTTAAATACAATAACTCTTGTTGAGCCGCAGCTAAATCAGGACTATAAACCTCCATAATTTTTTGGCCTTTAGCCACTTTCTGAAAATTGTACTTCACAAACATTCGCTCTATTCTTCCACCAAAACGGGCAGTAATGGTTTTAATTTGTCTCGTATCGTAACTTACTTTTCCATTTAACAGAATCGTGTCCGAAAGACTCAATTCTTGAGGATGGATGGTTTTGATGTTCGAGACAATAGACTCGTTAGTAGGCTTTATCAAATCTTTTAAACCTGCATCAACTGCTAAATGCACATCCTGATGATTCAACTTTACCAAATTCATCCCACAAATAGGGCAGGTGCCAGGTGCATCTTTAATCACCTGAGGATGCATAGAACAAGTGTATTGAACGACTCCTTTTTGCTCAGTTTTTCCAGTTTTTTTATCGGTATTGGATTGGCAACCCAATAGTAAAGTAGAAAGTATAAAACAACAAGCAATAAGAAGAAAAGTAGTTTTCTTTAAGCTTTTTACTCTTAATATTTCACTTTGAACGCTTAGCGCCAAACTCTCCACTTTATTTCTCCACATTCTTTCCATATTCTGCTAGCATTTGATAGTAAGTATTTGATAAATCGAGCTCATTTAGTTGCGCTTCGTTTAAATCCTTCCAAGCATTTAATACAGTTAATAAATCGACTTTATTTTCCTGATAGTTTAAGAGATTAACATCATAACTTTTATGCAAAGCTGGGATAATCTTTTGCTCATATAAGTCCAGCTCCATTTTCATGTGCTTTAGATGTTCTTCCTGGGTCTTTATCATTCCAATATTATTAATGATGAAGCTTTCTTTTTGTTGCTGCATTGCTGCGGTCTCAAACTCATTTGATTTTAATTTAGATTGATAAGATTTGGCAGCCCACGGCGCAAAAGGAATACTAATACCTGCCATTAAACTAAATTGATTTGGCATCATGGTATTATAGGTAATCATATGGTTAAACTGTAAGCTAAACTCAGGTTTAGCATCAGCCGCAATCATTTTATTCTCTAATTGCAAACTTTTAATTTGTGCATCATATTGTTTACTTAAACTTCTTTTTTCACTGATTTCCTGCTCGTTAAGGGTATTTATTAAAGTGAAATCCATCGCTTTACTATCTAACTGAAAAGTAGTTTCAACATCTCGATTCATTAATGTATTCAGTTTAATTTTACCGATATTGATGTTGGCATGTGTATCAGATATTTTATTTTGGAGTTGATAGATTTTAGCTTCCATCTGATAAATTTCTGCCAAGTCAGCTTTGTTATAGGTGTACCTGATTTCAGATAGCTTCTTTAAATTCTTTAATATTTCAAGGTTTTGCTGATCAAATTGTAATTTTCTTTCAAGAACCAAAGTCTCAAAATAAATTGATCTGGCCATTGCCCTTAATTGATTAAAGTTTTCCGCCTTTCCCTCTTTGGTGATCGCAGCTTGTGCAGCGTAGAAGTTTTTGGTACTGCTAATCTTACTTTTATTAGGGAATTTTTGTTCGGCGGTGAGCATGAAAGAACCATCCTGCTGATTACCTGGTCTGGAGAAATTATTATAAGGAGTCATAAAACTAGCCACACCTACCATTGGTGCCATCCAGGCACTGGCGCCATCAATTTTCGCATCCTGGCTCTTGATCTGCTGGTCATAAACCATTAACTCGGGATTAGATTTTTTGATAACTTGAATGAGGCTATCTAAACTAAGCTTTTCTTGAGCAAAGGAAGTTGCAAAGCCCACTAGCATCAGCGAAAGCGCAATGATATTTTTCTTAATGTTTAACATCTAATACCTCCAGTTTTCCATATTTATTTAATTCATACTCTTTACTCATCAGAAAAATGAGCGGGGTAACCAATAAGATGTGAGTAGAAGAGGTGAGCACTCCGCCAATCATGGGAAGTACAATAGGTAACATGACATCGCTACCTACACCATTACTCCATAAAACGGGAATCAAGCCGAATAAAGCCACACAAACCGTCATAATCTTTGGACGAAGTCTTTTGGCAGCACCCATGATCACATATTGTTTGATATCTTCTTTGGTGATGGTTTCTCTGGAATTTCCCTTTTCTTTCACCAACTGTTGCATCGCATCGTTTAAATAAATCACCATCACTACTCCGGTTTCCACTGCAATTCCGAATAAGGCTATAAAGCCTACCGCCACCGCAATTGAGAGGTTAACCCCATAGAAATAAACCATATAAGCACCTCCAATTAAAGCAAAAGGAATAGTAATTAAGCTTAAGAAAGCTTCTCTAGCAGATTTGAAAGCTAAATAAAGTGCTAAAAAGATAATGACCAATACTACTGGTAAAATAAGTAAGAGTGTTTTCTCTCCGCGGATTAAATTCTCATATTGTCCACTCCATTCTAAGAAATAGCCTTTCGGTAGATTGATTTCTCCATTTAGCTTTTTCATGGCTTCATCTACCGTAGTCCCTAAATCACGATCCCGAACATTGAACATCACCGCACCACGAAGCAAAGCATTTTCTGAGGTAATCATGGGAGGTCCGTCTGCTAATTTGATATCTACTACCGAAGAAAGCGGGATGGTGCCCGCATCTGGTGAATTGATAGGAATACGTTTCAGTTTCTCGATGCTATTTCTATAGTCTTGTGCCAATCGAACAGAAATACCAAACCTTTGTCTTCCTTCAACGGTATTCGCAAAAGGAAGCCCACCAATAGCTGCTTCTACAGTGGCATTTACATCATCTATGTCTAATCCATATCTAGCTAATTCGTCTCTTTTGATTGTGATTTCCAAATATTTACCACCAGTAACTGGTTCAACATATAAATCTTTCACCCCCGGAATTCCTTCTAATCTTGCTTTTATCTGGTCTTCAACCTTCGCAATTTCATTTAAATTTTGACCATATACCTTTACACCAACATCAGTTCTGATACCTGTTGAAAGCATATTGATACGATTGATAATGGGTTGCGTCCAACCGTTTACCACACCTGGGATTTGAAGTTTCCCATCCAATTCCTCTACAATTTTTTTCTTGGTCATCCCAGCTCTCCATTGGTCTTTTGGCTTTAACAGAATGATGGTTTCAATCATGCTGATAGGAGAGTTGTCTGTTGCAGTATTGGCTCTACCAGCTTTTCCTAATACTTTCTCAACTTCAGGAGTACTCTTGATGATTTTATCCTGCACTTGTAAAATCCTTTTAATTTCGCTGTTTGAAACATCAGGAAGCGTAACTGGCATAAAGAGAATAGACTGTTCGTCTAATGGCGGCATAAACTCTCTGCCTAGGCTAAATAACATCGGAATACTAATGATTAAAGCCAATAGATTGATACCTAAAGTAGTTTTTCTGTACTTCAAACACTTCCTAATTAAAGGTTCGTAAATACGCTCTAAAAATCTGTTAATAGGATTATGATTATCTGACCGAAATCTTCCTTTCATAAAAAAAGAAATCATTACGGGAGCTAGAGTCACTACCAAAATGGCATCTACCAAAAGAATAAACGTTTTGGTATAAGCTAAGGGGTGGAATAATTTTCCTTCCTGCCCGGTTAACAAAAACACCGGTAAAAACGAAGTGATGATTATGATTGTAGAATAAAAAACTCCTCTAGAAACTTGCTGACAAGCCCTTTCAATAATAGATAAGCGTTCTTTTTCGTCTAGCTTAACATAGCTATCGTTGGATTTTCTTTTAAATATATTTTTCAATCTGCTCATTTCTCCTCCGATTTAGCGTTTAATTCAGCTTGTCTCACAGATAGCTGTTTATATGAATTCTCCGACATAATAATTCCATTATCTACAATCACACCAATAGCCAATGCAATCCCCGTCAGAGACATAATATTGGAACTGATATCAAATGCATTTAAGATGATAAAACTTGCAGCAATGGTAATTGGGATTTGGATGATGATACTGATAGCACTTCTCCAATGCAAAAGAAAGATGATGACGATTAAAGAAACCACTATCATTTCTTCTATTAAAGTATGCTTAATACTATTGACGGATTCTTTGATTAAACCACTTCTATCATAAACGATATTAAATTTCACACCTTCAGGTAAGCCTTTGGAAACCTCTATCATCTTAGCTTTTACGCGGTCAATCACTTCATCAGCATTTTCGCCATATCGCATCACTACAATGCCACCCACAGCCTCTCCTGTTCCATTATAATCGAAAATACCTAACCTACTGTCACCCGCCATTTGCACTTGGGCAACATCCTTTACTCTTATAGGAATAGAATTATTGGTTTTAATGGGAAGATTTTCAATTTCCTGAATATTCTTTAGATAACCATCTGTTTTTATGATGTAGCCACGGTCACTTAATTCAAATTTCCTGCCCCCAGCTTCATTATTGTTACTTTTTATGGATTTCATGACATCAGAAATACCCAATTTGAAATAACTTAATTTGTTAGGGTCAATAGTGATTTGATATTGTTTCTGAAATCCTCCGAATGAAGCAATTTCACTAACGCCATCCACATTTTGCAAAGAGAATTTTACATACCAGTCCTGTATAGCTCTTTGCTCGCCTAAATCCATTCCGTTGGTTTCTAGCGTATACCATAAAACATGGCCAACACCAGTTCCATCGGGTCCAAGGGTCGGTGAAACATCAGTAGGTAATGTGTTTTTAACCGTACTTAATTTTTCTAAAACTCTAGACCTTGCCCAATAGGGGTCAACCCCATCTTTAAAAATGATATAAATAAAGCTCATTCCAAACATAGAATTGGCTCTAACATATTTAACCTTCGGAATGCCTTGCAGTCCAGTGACTAAGGGGTAAGTAATTTGATCCTCAATGATTTTTGGACTGCGACCTTGCCATTCTGTAAATACAATTACTTGATTTTCAGAAAGATCAGGTATGGCATCAATTTTATTATTTTGGATAGCGAAAACGCCAAATCCAAAAAGAATAACTGCAATTAGTAGAACCATAAATCTATTGCGAAGTGATACGGATATCAGTTTCTCAATCATGAAATAAATAAATTAAAAATGAGGTGAATCAGCTTGAAGCTGAAAATAATTAGAACTGTAGGAAAGAAGAGATGCTAATTACGGAAGTTTTGAAGAAGGATATATAATCCTTCTTTTAAGATAGGGAATAGCTGAGGTAGTGAAAAGCGGTAATGCTCCCATAGGCATGATGCCCTGGGAAGCCCC
>JAHJVW010000050.1 GCA_018828585.1 Bacteroidota bacterium | reverse complement strand
GACATCGTTTTTTCAGTCTTAAAAAATAGCAAACCCGAAAATGATTGGTTTTTTCTGCCCCAAAATCGATTATATTTATCTTTATAAAGTTATGTTTGAAAACTAATGATGGTTTTTAGACAGTTTGACGTTGGCGGTAATTTTCACAAACAGCATCATTCATTTTTTTACAGACAACATCATACCTTTGAATATGGAAAAACAAATCACATCAATCCTCAAAGTCCTTGCACTTGCAGAACGACTAAAATTTGAACTTCGACACAGTTACACTTCAAGCGGCAGACAAGAAAGTGTTGCCGAACATACTTGGAGAATGTCATTAATGGCTGTTTTAATTGAGCCATTATTAAAACAAAAAGTAGACACTGCTCGACTTCTAAAAATGATAATTCTACATGACTTAGTAGAGGCCGAAGCAACCGATATCTCCGCTTTGAACGTTTTGAGAAATCCCGAAATTAGACTTGATAAAGTTGAAAGAGAGAGAAAAGCAATTGAGAATTTACGCTTGGCTTTGCAAGAAACAAACGGACAAGAAGTTTATGACTTATTTTATGAGTTTGAAGAAAAAGAAACTTATGAATCCAAAGTCGCAAATGCTTTAGACAAATTAGAAGTTCAACTTCAACACAATCACGCTGATTTTTCGACTTGGGAAGAAATCGAATACGATATGTCATATATGATGGACAAATACGTTCTGTTTGACACCACATTATTTGAATTGAAGACTCAAATTGAAAATGAGGCAACTAAAAAAATGCAATCGAATGGGATTGATACAGAAATTGTAAAGCAACGAGTTTTAGGCTCAACAAAATAAAACTACCGCTAACAGCTAAGGTTTCGTTGGGCTCGTAGAGCCAACAATGAAACCGTGGTTGAACGGAACCGGTCACATTCAGATCTGTTATGGATTTATCGTTAAGAGGTTTGTGTTTTTCAAATCAAATTTAGAGCTAACCATTTTTTCAGTTAGTTAAAACGATCATTTTCTCATCATTTCCAGTTTATTGGCCCATAAGATCCCTTACCCATCCCGCTAGTTAGCGGGACAGGGAAAGCAAGTTTTGGCTAATACCGATGTAATAGACAGGCGGGCCACGGCTGTCAAACAAGGCAATGGTATGTAACTACCCTGTTTTACAGCAGCTACATTTTCTGTATTGTTGCCCTTTTTCTGGTTTTTGGATGGGTACTACCAAGAGTTTGAGCTGTAGAACCTTCAGTTTCTCTCGCTTCCATGTGCTGCTCAGAAAGCCATAATGCCTAATCTTTACAAAGCGTTTGGGTAAAATATGCAAGGCAAAACTTATAGTTGCATCACATATTACGGGCATCTACGATGTCAACAGAAGCACTACTTTAGCGAATGATGATTTTTCATTGGTAACCGACTGGGCAAAATCTATTGCTGAATTGGGTTTACACGGAATTATTTTTCATAATAATTTTTCGAAAGCAACCTGCAAATTGCATCAAAGCGACCATCTTCATTTTGTCAAGGTTGTTTATAAGCCGAAATTTAACCCTAATGTATTTAGATACTTTGTCTACTACGAATTCTTAAATCAATATGCTCATCTTATTAAAAATATCTTTTTTACCGATGTTTCTGATGTCACGGTATTAAAAAATCCGTTTATAGAAGAATTATATCTAAACAATCCAACTCATATTTTTTGTGGTGATGAGCCCGAGATTTTAGACAATGAATGGATGCAAAAACATGCAGAACATTTACGAAATAAAATACCAAATTATGCTGCCTATAAATCCGATTTTAAAAATGAAACCTTATTAAATTGCGGAATAATTGGTGAGAATATTGCCGTCATTCGCCCTTTTATCGAGAAATTGTGGGCTATACATCGTCAAAATAATTCGGATAATAAAACCCTCTATACTGGTGATATGGGTGCTTTTAACTATTTGGTTAGAACTCAATATCATCAAAAAGTGATTCATGGGAGTCCTGTAAATACGGTATTTAAAAGTTACGCCCAAGATGATTTGTGTTGGTTCAAACACAAATAAAATCCAAATTTTCAGGATGAATTGATATTTTAAGAACTTAATTTTCCAAATAGCGATTCATTAACTGTTTGATTATTTTCTGTATTTTAGTATTCGAACGTTTATCGGATAGCTATGGAAAAACAATGTTTGGATTGCGGACAAAAAATCATCGGCAGGGCCGATAAGAAATTCTGTGATGATCAATGTCGCAGCAATTACAACAATCGTTTAAGAGCTGAGGATCAAACTACGATTAAGAAAATCAATCATATCCTTTTGAAGAATAGAAAGATTTTAAATGAGTTAAATCCTGAAGGAAAAGTAAAAGTAACCAAGAGTAAAATGGAAAAGGCGGGTTTTAATTTCGCTTATTTTACACATATTTATGAAACTGCAAAAGGTGCTCAATACAAATTTTGTTACGAGTTCGGCTATCTGCCTATAGAAAACGATTATTTCCTAGTGGTAAAAAGTAATGATATTTAAATCCTTAAAAAAAGATTGTTATTCCTCATACAACCTCAATCTGCTTTTTAAATCTATTGTTTCTTGTTGTAAGTTTTGAATACGGTCTACTAAATGAAAAATGGTTTCGATACCTGCTGCGTTAATTTCCAACTCTTGATATAAACGCAACATTTTTTCCAGATTTTTTAATTTATCTTCTGATATGCAGGGCGATTCCTGAATTTCGATAACTTCTATTAAACCTGTTTCATTAAGCTGTTGAAACAAGGTCATTTCTATTTCGTAATGTTTACAAACAGTACTTAAAGCGATATAATTTTTTGGGCTCATGATTTCCTTAGATTAGAAAGTTGAGTAAATAATTCTTTTTCTTGCGGACTCAGATTTTTTGGTAAGGATAGCTCATAGGTGATAATCAGGTCACCAAATGCTCCGTCTTTTTTGTAAATCGGGAACCCTTTTCCTTTCAATTTTACTTTGGTACCATTGGGTGTTTCTGGCGCTACCTTTAGTTTCACTTTTCCATCAAATGTATTTACCATTTGCTCGCCGCCTAATAAAGCGGTGTATAAATCCAATTCAACGGTTTCATACAAATTGTCGCCATCTCTTTTAAATAAAGGATCATTTTGGATAGCGAAGCGGATATTCAAATCTCCTTTTGGACCGCCATTTACGCCATCGCCACCATAACCTTTGATCTTAATCTCTTGTCCGTCTTTTACACCCGCAGGAATGGTCAATCTGATGTTTTTTCCATTAACTGTGAGCGTACGTTTATGGGTTTCATAAACATCTTTTAATTCTAATTGTAGTTCAGCGTTAAAATCCTGACCTCGAAATTTAGATTGGCCGCCAGTTCTTCCGCGAGAAGCGCCTCCAAACATCGATTCAAAGAAATCAGTATAATCAGCTCCGCCAAAATCTCCATTTCCAAAACCACCTCCAGCATTTCCTCCGCCACTAAAAGGATTTTGTTGCTGATTGCTGTAACCGCCTTGCTGCTGACCAGCTTTTTCAAACTGTTCGGCATGTTTCCAATCTTTTCCGTATTTATCGTACTTCTTTCGATTCTCAGGTTTGCTTAAAACCTCGTTGGCTTCATTAACTTCTTTGAATTTTTTCTCGGCTTCTTTATCATTAGGGTTTACATCTGGGTGATATTTTCGGGCCATTTTACGGTAAGCCTTTTTAATATCAGCCTCGGAGGCACTTTTATCGATACCTAAAACTTTATAATAATCTATAAATTCCATTGAATATGTTTTACGTCACAAAAATGTGATGCTATTTTAGGTATAGCTACCAATATTATACCAAGATACTCATACCACAGTGAAAAAACTTTCGTTTTCTATCCCAAATAATTATTTATAGTTAATGCTATATTTTTAGCAGTTTTGGTCTTCATTTTTTAAAAATAAAAATTTACCGTTCAATATGATGTTTAGCAAATTAAGAAACCTGGCATTTATCGCTTTATTAGGTTTTTCTCCAATTTTTTTACAAGCACAAACCAGTGTAACGCCAAAACCAAATTGGCAAAATTTAGATTTAACCAGCGATTCTACTTTCGGTATCAGTACGGAAAAAGCTTATCAAGAACTTTTAAAAGACAAAAAAGCACAAACGGTGATAGTAGCAGTGATAGATGGAGGTGTAGATATTACTCACGAGGATTTGAAGTCGGTGATTTATGTCAATAAAAAAGAGAAAGCTGGTAATAAAAAAGATGACGACAAAAACGGCTACAAAGACGATATCAATGGATGGGATTTCATCGGAGGAGATACTGCCGATGTTCATTATGATAACTTGGAGTTGACCCGTTTGGTTCGAGAAGGAAATGCCAAATATGCTAATGTGGATGTAGCCAAATTAGCTGACAAAGAAAAGGCGGATTATCAAGCGTATCAAGATATGAAAGCCGACTTGAATAATCAATTGATGGATGCTCAAAATAATTTGAAAGGCATTAGGGGCTTCGTAGGAGTTTTGGATCAAGTAGTTGCAAAAATAGGGAAAGAGAATCCAACATTGGCCGATTTCGAAGCATTTGATCCGGTTGGACCAGGAGAAACACAAATTAAAAAAGTGATAACCAATGTGATGAAAGAAGAGCCAGATTTTAAGAAGTTCAAAAACGAACAACTAGACGAGGCGATAAAACATTATGAGGTTTTGGCGAAGTATCAGTTGAATGTTGATTACGATCCTCGCTCTATTGTTGGCGATAATTATAACGATGTTACACAAAGATTTTATGGAAATGCGGATGTTACTGGTCCTGATGCTTTACATGGAAGCCACGTGGCAGGAATTATTGGCGCAGTAAGAGATAATAATTTAGGAATTAAAGGGGTTGCAGATCATGTCAATATTTTGGTGGTAAGAACAGTTCCCGATGGTGATGAGCGTGATAAAGACGTTGCAAATTCTATCAGATATGCAGCAGATAATGGAGCAAAAGTGATTAATATGAGCTTTGGAAAAGGTTATTCCAAAGATAAAAAAGCAGTGGATGATGCCGTTAAATATGCAATTTCTAAAGATGTATTATTGGTACACGCTGCTGGAAACGAAAATTCAAATACTGAGATAGCCAATAATTTCCCAAATAAAAATTATGAAGGTGGAGGCATAGCCGATGCGTGGATAGAAGTAGGTGCATCTGGTCCGGTGAACGATGAATCTTTGAAAGCTTCTTTTTCTAATTACGGTAAAACAACGGTGGATGTATTTGCTCCGGGTGTGCGTATTCAGTCAACTGTACCAAATAATAAATATATAGAGGAGGACGGAACTAGTATGGCTTCCCCTGTTGTTGCAGGTTTAGCGGCTTTAATTCGCTCTTATTATCCAAAACTAACAGCGGTTCAGGTGAAAGATATCATCATGAAATCAGTGGTAAAAATTAATCATGATGTTACTGTTGTTGATGGCGGAACCACCAAAGAAGTTCCTTTTAGTGATTTATGTTTATCAGGGGGAATTGTAAATGCCTACAATGCTTTAAAAATGGCAGAAAGCATATCTAAAAATCTTTAATAATTAATGTGGCAGGCGGAGTCGAAGCCTCACTATATTTTACTTAAATTTAACGCCGCTTAGCCTGACTTAAGAAAGCCTCAATTTTTTCGAGGCTTTTTTTATGCTCTAAAATTTAAAAATCTTCGGTAAGGTTTGCGTAGATTTTTAGGAAATAAAATCAACTTACTGAAGTTTTTTAGCAATTTGGACGCTCCAATTCATCGAATCAAATTTTTTAAAATCATAAAAATGACAAGCATTGCAGATCAATTTTCGCTAAAAGGTAAAGTAATTGTAGTAACAGGTGGGACGGGAATTTTGGGTGAATCTTTCGTGAAATCAATTTCATCAGCAGGGGGAAAAGTAGTTATTCTAGGTAGAAAAGCTGATGTAGCAGAAGCCAGAGCAAAAGAGATTAACGAAAACGGTGGTGATGCATTGGCTGTTGTTGCAGATGTTTTAGATGAGGAATCTTTGATAAAAGCCAAGGATTTGATTCTTGAAAAATATGGAAAGATTGATGGTTTGGTAAATGGAGCAGGAGGAAATATGTCTGGTGCTGTTGTTGAACCTGATGCTTCAGTATTTAATTTGGATATGGCAAGTTTAGAAAAAGTAATGAACTTGAATCTTTTTGGAACCATCAAGCCTACACAAATATTCGGACAAGAAATAGCAAAAACAGGTAAAGGAAGTATTGTAAATATTTCATCAATGAGTGCTCAAAAAGTGATTACCAAAGTTTTGGGTTATAGCATTGCTAAAATAGCGATAGATGGTTATACCAAATGGTTTGCGGTAGAATTAGCGAACAGATATGGCGATCAAATTAGAATGAATGCCATTGCCCCAGGTTTTTTCTTAACCGAACAAAATAGAAATCTATTAACCAATCCTGATGGGAGCTTTAAAGAGCGTGGACAATTAGTAGTGAAACAAACGCCTTTCAACAGATTTGGCACTCCTGATGAATTAGAAGGGGCATTAATTTACTTATTAAGCGATGCTTCTAAATTTGTAACCGGAACCATCATTAATGTAGATGGTGGTTTTGCCACATTTTCTGGCGTATAAAAAGGAGATTAGGAATTAATGATTCCCATTGCATAAAGAATGATATTGACAGCAAATTTGGTATTGTCTTCGGCTAAGAATCGTTGATTTCTGAAATCATAATTCCATTCACAACCAAATCCCTCTAATCAAATGTACTAACTCCACATTGTCATGTATAGGGTAACTAAGCTTCAATATTTTTATCTTTTAAATAGTTGAGTAGGCTAAACTGATTTACACTTAATGTACTAAATACACTTTTATTGAAAAGGAATTATGGAATTAAGTTTCGGTAAGTTATCTTGCATATAGTTTAATAGCATAAACCATATTAAACAGCCAATTTAAATAGTAACCTAAATACTTAAAGTTTAATGAAAAATGAATCATTATCAACGGCTGACTATGTCGTATTCCTCGTTTATTTCGTCATCGTGGCAGGCTATGGCTTCTGGATCTACAACAAAAAGAAAAGCGCTAAGAGCGACTCTAAAGATTACTTTCTGGCGGAAGGATCTTTAACCTGGTGGGCAATTGGAGCGTCTTTAATTGCCTCTAACATTTCTGCTGAGCAGTTTATCGGTATGAGTGGTTCAGGCTTTCAATTAGGATTAGCGATTGCCAGTTACGAGTGGATGGCTGCAGCTACATTAATTATTGTTGCCGTATTTTTTATTCCTGTTTACCTCAAGAATAAGATATTTACCATGCCTCAATTCTTGAGTCAGCGTTACAACGAAACTGTGGCCATGATCATGGCCGTTTTCTGGTTATTATTATACGTTGTGGTAAACTTAACTTCTATCCTGTTTTTAGGAGCAGTGGCCGTAAGCAGTATTTCAGGAATTAATTTTACCATATGTATATTAGGAATGGCAGCTTTTGCAATTATTATCACATTAGGAGGTATGAAAGTAATTGGCTATACAGATGTGATACAAGTGTTCTTTTTAATTTTAGGAGGATTAGCAACAACTTACTTAGCATTAAACTTAGTGGCAGATCACTACGGTAAATCTGGTGTTATTGAAGGATTCTCCATTTTAACCTCTAATGCTGGAGATCACTTTCATATGATCTTCAAAAAAGATAATCCAAATTATATAGAATTGCCAGGCTTAGCAGTGCTTTTAGGTGGTATGTGGATAGCAAACTTGAGTTATTGGGGATGCAATCAATACATTACTCAAAGAGCTTTAGGAGCAGATTTACCTACCGCTAGAGGAGGGCTTTTATTTGCAGCAGTTTTAAAATTATTTATGCCTTTAATTGTGGTATTGCCTGGCATCGCAGCATTCTTATTATACAAAGAAGAAGTTTTTAGCATCACCAGCCAAATTGGTATTGGGAGCGAATTAAAGGTTGATAGAGCCTATCCGGTTTTATTAAATTTATTACCCAGCGGCTTAAAGGGGCTTTCTTTTGCTGCTTTGACAGCTGCTGTTGTGGCATCATTAGCGGGTAAAGCAAATAGTATTGCGACCATTTTTACGCTAGATGTTTATAAGAAAGTATTTAAAAAGGATGCTTCTGAAAAGAATTTAGTCAGAACAGGAAAGATTACTGTGGTGGTAGCCATGTTATTAGCGGTAATTATTTCGCCTTTTTTGGGTATAGATAAGGGTGGGTTAAAATTCATTCAAGAGTATACAGGCTTTGTTTCTCCAGGTATTTTCGCCATGTTTATTTTAGGATTCTTTTGGAAGCGTACCACTTCTTCTGCAGCTTTATTTGCCACTATTGGTGGGTTTGCCTTATCCGTAATTCTTAAATTTTTACCAGAATGGACAGATCTTCATTGGTTATATCAATTTAATCTTGCTTCAATAAATCCAAGCTCAGGATTGTACGAAATTCCATTTATGGATAGAATGAGCATCGTGTTCTTGTTTTCTATTATTGGGATGTTTTTTATAAGTGTAAGCAAATACAAGAGAGGGGAAACTAACCCTAAAGGATTAGAAATAGATTCCAGCATGTTTAAACCAAATGCAGGTTTTACGGTTGGTGCAGTATTAATAGTGGGAATATTAGTGGCACTTTATTCCGTTTTCTGGTAGTAGATAATGATGGCATTTAAATCCTCAAATCTTAAACGGTTTGAGGATTTTTTTTGAATAACTTTTTTATTACTAATTCGTAAAAGATATATAATCCCAACAATCCATATTCCACCCAAATTATGGTCAGACTTTCCTGATAAGGAAAAACTCGATATGTATAATAACTCAAACAAATCAACACAGACCAAATAATACCAAATCGCCATTTTACAAACGGACTCATGGCTACTAAAATCAGGATATACCATGGATGAACAATAGCACCAAAAATGGTATAAACAAACATCAGCCAAAATATACCTTCAAAAATGTTCCTACTTTTAAAATAAGTAATTAAGAATCCAACTATGGTTAACCCTAATAATATTTTACTGGTATACGCAATTGGATTATAATGTAATCTTTCCCAACCAATGGCTTTTAATATTTGATAAATGCTACCATTAAACTCGAATTTTCCGTAATAAAGCTGGATACTTTCTACAAAATGTTGAGCCAATTCTAAATTATAAATGAATGGAAGGAAAAGAATGATTGTCGTAAAGCCACAAATGATCCCAGCATAAATTGTCTTTCGCCACCCAATGTATCTGATAAAAAATGGAAGAAAAACTATTGGCAAAAGTTTAGCGCATATTGCGAGTGATAAGGCGATAGAACCGTAAATCCATTTATCCTTTAATAAAAGCCAAATAGCTAATAAGGTAAAAAAAATCATTGCCGCTTCGAAGTGAAGATTTCCGGTAAATTCAATAATTACCAAAGGATTTAAAGCATATAGAAATACTAGATTCTCACTCTTTTTAAAATGGATGAGTAGTTTTTTAATAAGATAAATGTTACCCAAGTCAAAAGCTAGAATGAACAACCTAAGAAGGGTTGCTGAAGCAATTAGATTACCCTTTCCTGGAATTGCACTAAATAAAAAAGCCAATTGATTGATAGGTGGATAAACTGAATAATATGCTGGCGAATTCATCTTTTGAAACAGAATAGGGTCAAGCCAAGTAAACTTCATGTTCATTAATTCTTTTGGCGTGAAGCTGAAAGGATTGATACCATGTAAAATCAAACTTCCGTCCCAAATAAAACGATAAATATCATCGCTTAAAATCGGGAAACTAAAGAGTAAAACTAATCGGGAAAAAACGGATAGATAGCTGTTGAATTTCGTGAATTTATCTGTATTATATTTTTTAAGAATAATAAAGTAAGCGGCAAACATGAGCGCCAGATAAATCCATATATGAATGATATTACTCCTGTCGCCCAAAAAATAGCCTAAAGAGATAGTGCTTATCAGTATTAGTAAAGCTAATAATGGATACCATAAATTAATTTTATTAGGTATTTTCTGATTCATTAAGTTTCAAATGATTTAATTTGTTGATGCAAAAGCGAGAGTTTACCGATCAATTACGAAGAAAGATAACCATCAACTTCCCTCCTAAACGAATTATTTCCTTGGTACCTTCTCAAACCGAGCTGTTATTTGATTTGGGTTTGGACGAAGAAATTGTAGGTATCACTAAATTTTGCATTCATCCCAAAGATAAATTTAAAAGTTCTACTAAAATAGGAGGGACTAAAAAATTGAATCTAAAAAGAATCATGGAGCTGCAGCCCGATTTGATTATTGGTAATAAAGAAGAAAATCAAAAAGAAGATATTGAATTTTTAATGCGACATTTTCCTGTTTGGATGAGTGATATCTTTAACCTCAATAATGCTTTAGATATGATAAAGTCAGTGGGTGATTTAGTGGATAGAAAAGAAAAAGCTAATGAATTTGCAATAAATATACATTCTGATTTCAATCGATTAAAAACAGATCTTCAATCAAATTCTTCTAAAAAGGTGCTTTATTTTATATGGAAAAACCCATATATGCTAGCTGGTAAGAATACTTTTATTGATGAAATGTTGATTTGTTGTGGACTGGAGAATTTAATGAAAGCTGAAAGGTACCCATCTTTAAATGAAACTGAAATGAAGGCCCTGAGTCCAGATTTGGTTTATCTATCTTCAGAACCGTATCCTTTTAAAGAGAAACATATTCAGGAATTCAAGAAAATATGGCCTAAAGCGGATGTGAAATTAGTAGATGGTGAAATGTTTAGCTGGTATGGTAGCAGGTTGTTAAAAGCGGTAGATTATTTTGAAGATTTAAATAAGTTTGTTTTTTTGTAAGCAAAATTTTTAATAAATTAATTTATCTATTTGAAAGCTATGAAAAAAATACTTTATCTATCGATCGTATCTATAATTATTTTTGCAGGGTGTAAGAAAAAAAACGAACCTAATCCCACAAAAAACGAACCTAATCCCACAAAAGTTGCAAGGTTATTAAAAACCTACAATATTGAAATATCTTACAATAACTCGCATAGGATAGACACCATGTTCATGGATAACGGAGTTTTACTTTTTACCTATAATGATAATAATCAAGTAGTAAAGATTGTGGATGTTTATATTCCTTCACATGATTCTAAAGAAACTCAAATTATTTATGAAAATAATGTACCGAAGAGAGGATACCTAATTTCAAATACAAATATCCCTTCAAAGACACCCGAGTATGTCACCAATTATGATAGTATAAAGTTCGTAACACAAAATAAGCTAGTAAATCAAATCGAATTTTATAATAGAACTACTAAACATTTTTCATTTTCCCCCAATGGGACATTTACAGAATATAGTCCAAATTATAAAAGTATTGCTAATGTATCCTATGTAAACGGGAATTTGACCGACTTTAAAAACGGAAAATATGAATACAAATATGAATACGGAAATAAAAAGAGTTGTGGATTTAATAATAAATTTGATTTAGCAATTATAAATAATCATTGGAAATTATTACCCATTTTAGTATCAAATAACGAATTGCTTAAAGTAAGTGTATATAATAATGGTGTATTAGAATCGTCTGAGGAATATACATACACTTATAATTCAGAAGATTATCCGATAACAGTTACCATTAAAAGATATTTTCTAGGGGGTGTTTCTGATATTATTGGACCAGTGGATATTAAATATGAATAACACTCAAATACTTGATTGATATATCTGATATAGATAAGTATTATTTCCGCTTAACCTTACTTATTTTAAATCATTGATGTAGATGATGATTTCTCTTTAACACTTTATATCTAAAAATCATGGTATCGTAAAGTAATCCAATAGTTAGGATAATGGCAGCAGCAAATAAGCTGTCTATTTCTGTGAATTTGAATAATATTCCGCCAGTAATACATCCTAAGAAGAAAAATAAAATAATCACCATTCTTAATTTAATGGATGATTTTAAAGTGCTTAATTTTCTTAATTCTTTAATAAAAAATAGTTGAGCCAACTCAATCCCTAAATCGGTAAACAAACCAGTTAAGTGGGTTGTTCTTACCACCGATTTTGAAATATGGGTTACCAATGCATTTTGAAGTCCCATTGCAAACAAGAGGCTGCAAGCAATAGAAATAGGATGTGTTTCCGAAAATAATTTCCCTAAGAATGTAATGGTTACCAAAATGATGATTTCGAAAATTACAGGTATAATGATGGTAGATCTCGAATCATTCCTTTTATAAATAATTTCTACCATTATGCCCGAGAAAAAGGCACCCAACAGAAATGATAGAATGAAAAGTAAATTATTAAAAGAGGATTGAAAACTGCTGTTCACTAACTTTTCGGCAAAAAAGGCGAAATGCCCCGTGACATTCGTTGTTAACTCATGAACAGATAACAGTCCTGAAATATTGACTATCCCTGCCACCATTGATAAGAAAGAAGCAAGCCGTAAATTATGTCTAAATGTTCGGTTCTTTCCAGTATGTCTAAACATTTTTAAAGGTCTTAAATTTTAATGGTTAAAGCACTTTAAATTTTAGAGGAACAAATTTTAAATCATTTAGTTTGTTTATGCAAACAAGAGCGTTTACCGATCAATTACGAAGAAACATCACTATCAATTTTCCTCCTAAAAGAATTATTTCTTTGGTCCCTTCACAAACCGAGTTATTGTTCGATTTAGGTTTAGATCAAGAAATAGTAGGTATTACCAAGTTTTGCATTTATCCAAAAGATAAATTTAAAAGTTCCACCAAAATAGGAGAGACTAAAAAATTGGATCTTAAAAAAATCATAGAGATGCAACCCGATTTGATTATTGGTAATAAAGAAGAAAATCGAAAAGAGGACATTGAATATTTAATGCAGCATTTCCCCGTATGGATGAGTGATATCTTTAATTTGAATGCCGCTTTGGAAATGATAAAGTCTATTGGTGATTTAGTGGATAGAGCAGATAAAGCAAATGAATTTCCGAAAAGTATCAGTACCGATTTTGCACAATTAAAAAATGATGTAAGCATAAAATCACCTCAAAAAGTGCTTTATTTCATATGGAAAGACCCTTACATGCTAGCTGAAAAATACTTTTATTGATGAAATGCTGGCTTATTGCGGTTTAGATAATTTAATGAAAGAGGACAGATATCCTTCTTTAAATGAAACTGAGACTTTAAATGAAACTGAGATAAAATTTCTTCATACAGATTTGGTTTATTTATCATCAGAGCCTTATCCCTTTAAAGAAAAACATATTCGGAAATTTAAGAAAATATGGCCTAAAGCCGATCTGAAATTGGTAAATGGTGAAATGTTTAGCTGGTATGGGGCAGGTTATTGAAATCAGTAGATTATTTCAAAAGCTTAATAAAAGAATAATCAAATTTCAAAATATCAGTCTCTAAATTTCTATAGTAATTTATTAAACTTCTAAATTTTAAGAAGATTTAAAATCCAATACACTCCTTATCCTTGGTTTATTAAAAATTAAATTCTTCAAAATCGATAAATTTTACTTATATTAATGGTGTACCTTTCTGGTTTGTTGGTGATAAGTTATCGGTCATAAACTTTATCATTTTCTAAAAAATTCAACTATTAAATAAAAATGATGCCGTCTTTATAAGAAGGCTATTTAATATTTTTCCAAAATCATTCATCAAAAAAATAAATAATTTATATGATAAAACAATTAAGTAAATCCCAAGAGCTTTTGGATAGAAGAATAAAAGTAGTTCCAAATGGCGTAGGGATATTTAATACTGCTACTGTTAGTTATGCTAAAGATGCTACCATTACAGATGTTGATGGTAAAGAATGGATAGATTTTGCAGGAGGTATAGGCGTAGTAAACGCAGGGCATTGTCCCGAACCTGTGGTAGCTGCTATAAGAGAACAAGCGGGTAAATATCTACACACCAGTTTTAATGTAGTGACTTACGAACCCTACATTGCTTTATGTGAAGAACTTGCAGAAATATTGCCTCACGGCGATGCTACCAAAGTAATGTTAGTGAGCACCGGTGCCGAAGCCGTTGAAAATGCCATCAAAATTGCCCGACAGGCTACAAAAAAACCAGCTATTCTTTGTTTTACAGATGCCTACCATGGAAGAACAATGATGGCTATGACCTTAACCAGCAAGGTAAGCTATAAATACGATTGCGGTCCTTATGCTCCAGAAATTTACAGATTGCCATTTCCAAATTTTTATAGGTATGCAGGCAATAGGGATTTGGATAAATTTATTGATGATGAATTGAAAAGGCTGCATGAAAGCGCCCTTAACCTGGTAGATGTTAAAAATGTAGCCGCAGTAATAGTAGAGCCAATTCAAGGCGAAGGTGGTTTTAATCCCATTCCGAAAAGATATTTAGAAGGATTAAGGTCTTTTTGTGATGATCATGGCATCATGTTGATTATGGATGAAGTGCAAAGTGGATTTTGCCGTACGGGGCATTGGGCAAGCTGGCAACATTACGGTGTGCAGCCAGACATTAGCACCTATGCAAAATCTATGGGATCAGGTCTTCCAATTGCGGCAGTTGTGGGTAAAGCCGATGTAATGGATGCTGCGGCTTCAGGCTCTATTGGCGGCACTTATATTGGAAGTCCAATCTGTTGTGTAGCTGCGCTGGCTACCATCAAATACATGAAAGAGATTGATTTAAATGCAAAAGCGATGGAAGTAGGCCACATCATTTTAACAAGATTAAATAAATTGATGAAAGAATGTCCTAAAATAGGGGATGTAAGAGGAATAGGTGCAATGATAGGCTTAGAATTTGTTAAAAACGGAGATTCAAATAAACCAGATTCTGAAACAGTAGACAAAATTGTGAAAGGCTGTGCAGAAAACGGCTTAATTATTTTAAGTGCTGGTACGCATAAAAATATCATACGCATACTTTCTCCGCTAGTCATCAATAACGAACAATTAGATAAAGGATTATCCATTTTGGAAAACGAAATTAAAAAAGCAACAAGTAATTAGATATGAAACCATTCGCAATAGCAGGAATACAAATGAAAGTATCGGCAGTCGCTTCCAATGTGGAAATGATGAAGCTGAAAATTGATATTACTATGAATTTATATCCGTGGATAGAAATGATCATGTTTAGTGAGCTTTGTGCTTATGGTCCTTTAACGCATACGGCGCAAGTTATCCCCAATAATTTTGAGGCAGAAATGCAGACAATGGCAAAAAAATATGGCATTTGGCTTTTACCAGGTTCAATTTTTGAACATCACGTAGGAAAAATTTATAATACAGCAACCGTAATAAATCCAGAAGGGGAAATTGTAACGCGTTACCGTAAGATGTTTCCATTTTATCCTTACGAGGTAGGTGTAACACCTGGCGATAGTTTCTGTGTTTTTGATGTACCAGGAGTAGCCAGATTTGGTTTATCTATTTGTTATGATATGTGGTTTCCAGAAACTACCCGAACTTTAGTTTCTATGGGAGCAGAAGTGATTATGCACCCTACCATGTCAGGAACTATAGATCGAGAAATTGAATTATCTATTGTTAGGGCGATGGCTTCCGTTAATCAATGTTACTTTTTTGATATTAATGGTTTAGATACAGGTGGTTGTGGTCGTTCAATCATTTGCGGGCCCGACGGAAGAGTTCTACATCAATCAGAAGGAACAGAAGAAATTATTCCATTAGAATTAAATATTGATAGGGTTCAAAGAAGTCGCGAATTAGGAATTTTAAGATTAGGGCAACCTTTAAAAAGTTTCCGAGATCATTTAAAAACAAGCAAGTTCGACATCTATCATCATCACGAACCTAGTCCTTACTTAGCTTCCTTAGGTCCGTTGATAAAGCCATCAAGGTTGGACAAATTAACAGAGTTAAAATTCAAAGAAAATACATTAGAACAAATTACATCGTCGGTTCCGTTTAACGGCGAAAATTTAATTTAAATAAAAAAATATGGGAGGATTACCTCAAGGAAATAAGAAGAAGAAAAAAGAAACAATTAAAAATTATGTAAGCTGGTTCGAAATACCTGCAATTGACTTTCAGCAAGCAGTTAATTTTTACAATCATATTTTCGGTATCAGCATGGAGCAAAATATTACAGATATAAATGCAATGGCATTTTTTCCTGCAACCACAGGTATTGGTGGTGGCATAGTTGCAGGGCAAGGGTATGTTCCGAGCGATTGCGGCCCTTTAATCTATCTAAATGGTGGTTCAGATTTAAACAATGCTTTAAGCAAAGTTGAAGAGGCAGGCGGAAGAATCATCATGTCTAAAACTCTAATTAGCGAAGATATGGGCTACTTTGCCATATTTATAGACTCTCAAGGAAACAAATTGGCTTTATACTCAAAAGATTAAACTGTGATAGATACAAAAAAAATAAAAGCAGCACAATATTATAACATTGGTCAATTAAGGGTTGACTATTGGAATAAATTAAAAATTGTAACGGCAGAATTATCTAGATGTGTTAAAGGTTCTGCCGAAGAGAAAAAATATTTAAGCGATGCGCATTCCCTTTTAAATGATTTAAAGGGTGTAGCAGTTTATTTTGCATCACCAGGGATGCGCCGTATTAAGAAATTAGAAAGCGCAATTGCCAAACATGAATATACTTCTTTGGCAAATTTAGTTGCCGAAACTACCAAGCAATTAGTAGGCGACAGTTATAAAAGCAATCCAGATTTTGTAGATTATAACGAGCAAAACCTTGCATCTGTTGAGGAGCATGAATTGTTTAATTCTGTAAGAAAAAATCATTTTGAAGTTTTATTTGTAGATAACATTTCTTTAGAAGATGAGGCCGAGCTTAAAAATAATTTTAAGAAGTTACAAGCCTCAAACGATAAATTTACATACGATATAGTGGTGCAAAGGTCGTTTCAAGATGCTATGATTGCGTTACTTTTTAACCATAACATTCAGGCTGTAGTAGTTAGATTTGCGCCTCCATACCATTCAAAATTAATCACTTCTTTGATTGAACCTTATATACAGCAGGTTATTAAAAATGATTATTCTTCTAAACCCGAAACGGAACTTGGGCCATTAATTGGCAGTTTAATCAAAAAATTTAGACCAGAACTGGATGCTTATTATGTTACTGATACTACGCTTGCAAATTTAAAAGATGCCACCATCAAAAGTTTCAGAAGGATATTTTATCAAACAGAAGATATTCAGGAGTTACATTTAACTATCATGAGAGGTATTGCCGAAAGATACAATACTCCTTTCTTTTCTGCTTTGGTAGAGTATAGCCAAAAACCTACAGGAATTTTTCATGCCATGCCTATTTCTCGTGGAAACTCTGTTTTTAAATCGAGATGGATTAATGATTTTGGCGATTTTTACGGTAGAAATATGTTTTTAGCCGAAACATCTGCTACAACTGGCGGTCTCGATTCATTATTACAACCCACTGGGCCCATTAAAAAAGCACAGGAAATGGCATCCGATGCTTACGGTTCGCAGCATACTTATTTTGTGACAAACGGAACTTCTACCGCTAACAAAATTGTGATGCAGGCCTTAGTGCAGCCAAGTGATGTAGTCTTAATAGATAGAGATTGTCATAAATCTCATCATTACGGTTTGGTTCTTTCTGGAGCATTTCCAGTTTATTTAGATTCTTATCCAATTGAAGAATACTCTATGTATGGTGCAGTTCCAATAGAGCAAATTAAGAATAAACTTCTTAAACTAAAAGCAGCTGGTAGATTAAATAAAGCAAAAATGTTGCTCTTAACCAATTGCACCTTTGATGGTTTGGTTTACAATGTAGAAAGAGTGATGGAAGAAGTATTGGCCATAAAACCTGATATGATTTTTTTATGGGACGAAGCTTGGTTTGCTTTCGCTGGATTTGGAACAAACTACAAGCAACGTACAGGTATGTTTACTGCAAACAAACTTTATCAAAAATATAAAAGTGAAGCTTACAAAAGCCAATACAAAGAGCACATCAATTCTCTAGGCGAAAATGAAATCTCTAAAATGCCAAATCCTGATGTTGTAAGGGTTAGGGTTTATGCTACGCAAAGTACTCATAAAACCTTAAGCAGTTTCAGACAAGGTTCTATGATTCATATTTGGGATCAAGATTTTAGACGTAAAAGCGAAGAAACATTTTTGGAAGCTTACATGACACATACTTCTACTTCTCCAAATTATCAAATGCTGGCGTCTTTAGATGTAGGCAGAAGACAGGTACAATTAGAAGGGTTTGAATTGGTAGAGAAAAGCGTCGAAATGGCGATGATTTTAAGGGCAAAAATTACGGTTAATCCTCAGTTGAGTAAATATTTCGACATCCTTACGGTTCATGACTTTATTCCTGATAATTATCGCCAGTCTGGTTTAAAAGAGTACTATACCAAAGAAGAAGGCTGGAATAGGATGGAAGATGCTTGGGAAAACGATGAATTTGTTTTAGATCCCACCAAAATAACGTTGCACATAGGTAGAACGGGAGTTGATGGCGATACATTCAAGAATAAATATTTAATGGATAAATTCAATATCCAAATTAATAAAACTTCTAGAAATACTGTCCTTTTCATGACTAACATAGGTACTACCAGAGGAAGTGTTACTTATTTGATTAATGCATTGTTAAGAATTGCTGATGAATTGGACGAAGAGTTTAAATCTTTAAATAATAAAGAAGTAGAAATTCTGCATCAACGTATTCACTCTTTAACCAAAGAAGTTCCACCATTGCCAGATTTTAGTTATTTCCATCAATCTTTTCAGGCAGTACCAGGTGTCCCTGGAGGGAATATTAGAGCAGCATATTTCTTGGCATATAATGAAGACAATTATGAATATGTGCCATTAGATAATTGTTTATCAGAAATGGCGAACGGTAAAACATTGGTAGCATCAACTTTTGTAATTCCATATCCTCCTGGTTTTCCTGTTCTAGTTCCAGGGCAGGTAGTTAGTAAAGAAATTATCAATTTCTTAACTGCATTAGATGTGAACGAAATACATGGTTATAAGGCAGAACTAGGTTTAAGAGTGTTTAAAGATAGTGTTTTAAATCGCCACAAAACAACCACTTCCATAGGTTCTATGGGTATAAACAAATTGAGTAAAAATTTAAATAAAGCAAAAAGTAAGATATGAATGTAAAAAAAGTAACTCCAGCAAAAACCAAAACGGTAAACCATACAAATAAGACAACTAACATCGTAAAGAAAGTGGCTCCAATTATTAAAAAGGATACGCCAATGGAGATTTTAAATGATGTTTCAGACATCAGAAGGTTTTTTTACAAAAACGAAGAACCATTATATTTTATCAGTGCCACCAATTTTAATATGTTAGGTGCCGATGAGTGGATTAAAGGTTTCAAATTTATTTGCCATATAGAATGTTTTGATGGTCAGCATCCCAATGTGTTCTCTCCTAAAAAAGAAATGCCACATGATGAATTTACCAGTATAGAGGATATCAACAATTACTTATTGCAACATCCAGAAGTGCAAGAATACATCACCGTAAGGAAAAAAAATGGTAGCGTAGGTAAAGCCATGTTTTTAATGTTTGATGAAAAAACAGAAATGCTTGCCGAAAAATTAGGCTTAGAAGTAATGTTTCCATCCGCAGAAATGCGAACTTTTATGGATAATAAAGTAAATACTAACCGTATTGCAGAGAAAGCAGGCGTACCTTGTGTACCTTATGTTTTAAGTCCGGTAAAAGATTATAATCACCTAAACAAGGTTTCAAAAGAATTAGGTACCGATTTGGTTATTCAAACACCTTTTGGAGATTCTGGACACACCACTTTTTTCATCTCTAACGAAGAAGAATTTAAAAAGCATGAGGAAGAAATTGTTAAAGAGAAAGAAGTTAAGGTAATGAAGCGTATCAATTGCAAAGGGTCGGCAATTGAAGCTTGTGTTACCAGACATGGCACCATAGTTGCCCCTTTGATGACAGAATTAGTAGGCTTTAAAGAACTAACTCCTTATAAAGGTGGCTGGTGTGGTAACGAGATTTATCCAAATGCATTTACACCCGAGTTAAGAGAAAAAGCGAATAAATACACACAGCTTTTTGGAGATCAATTACGAAAAGAAGGATACAAAGGATATTTTGAATTAGATTTTTTAATTGATCAAGATAACGGAGAAATTTATTTAGGAGAGCTAAACCCGAGAGTAACAGGAGCAAGTTCAATTACCAATCATGCTGTTTTTGCATTGGCAGATGCACCACTTTTCATCTTTCATATTTTAGAATGGATGAACGTAGAATACAAGTTGAATGTAGAAGAATTAAACGCAAGATGGGCGAAAAAAGTAAATATAGACGATTGGAGCCAATTGATAATTAAGCATACCGAAGATACTATTGAATATGTACATTCGGCTCCCGAATCTGGTATTTGGAACATGATTGATCATGAAAATATCGAGTTTGACCGTATGGATACACACAGAAGAGCTGTTGAAACCGAGAACGAAGCTTTCTTCTTACACATTTCTAAGCAAGGAGATTATCTTTATGAAGGTGCAGATTTAGGAATATTGGTATCTAGAGGTAGAATGATGACGGATGATTTTCAGTTGAACGATAGAGCAAAAAATTGGATTAATGCTATTCGTTCTAAATATGTATCGGAAATTGTGGAAGACAAAAGAGAAAAACCAATTCTTATGGGCTCATTAACAAAATAGACCAAAGGATAAATTTTATACCACTTTTAAACTCATTAATTTTAATGAGTTTAATTTTTATAATAAATATGCAGTTAAATTTTAGTACGGTTTCTGAGCCTAGCGTAGCAGGAGCAAAATGGAAAAAACTATTCGATTCTTATTGGAATGGATACCGAAACTGGTTTACATCAAAAGACAATATTGATACCCCTGATTTAAAAACTTCGCAAGAAGCACTTAAAAAATATATGCCTAAAATGTGGGATACTTATCAGCATTTGTGCAATTTAACCAATGCAGATCCCACAATGGCTCGTTTTTTAACTGGATTTCAGCCACCAGCTTACATCAGTGCTTGTGCTCAAGCAGTCATCAAAACTGATGAAATTCAATTGGTTCGTAATTATGATTATGATCCAAATTTATTGGAAGGTACAATTTTACTAAGTAAGTGGAACGATCATAAAGTGATGGGAACTTCTGACTGTTTAATTGGTATAGTTGATGGGATGAATGATGCGGGCCTTTGTGTTTCGCTTACTTTTGGTGGCCGTAAAGAAGTAGGGTATGGTTTTGGAATTCCTTTTATCTTAAGATACGTTTTGGAATTTTGTACCAACACCGCTGATGCTGTACAAACGTTAACGGGGATACCGTCACACATGTCTTACAACATAACAGTTGTTGATAAAACTGGTGCTTCAAAAACGGTTATGTTAGCTCCAGATAAAGCACCTTTAGTTACCGATGATGCATTTGCAACTAATCATCAAGGAGAAATAGATTGGCCAGAAAATGCTCAATTTAATCAAACCATCAAGCGGTATAATTTTCTTAAGGATTATTTAAAATCAAAAAACATCAGTGCAAACGAATTGGCTAAAGCATTTTTGCATCCTCCTTTATACAATACAAAGTTTACTGTGGGATTTGGGACGCTATATACTTCCGTTTACCAACCTAAAAACTTAATTATGAAAGTTCTTTGGCCTCAAGTTGCTATCGAATTAAGTTTTGATTCTTTTATAGAAGAGGATATTTTAATTCAATATAACTCTACCACGTTGCCAATAATTTCCGATAAGGTATGGGAAACTACGCCTATTACAAATAATGAATACAGGTGGCAAGATGCCGTTGTAGATTCCTTAATAAACGGAATGCCAGGTATTAAAACAAAACAAGACGAGCAAGAACTTCGCGAGCGATTAATGCCTAATGGAGAAGTAGCATGGGAAGTATTGGCCGATTTTTGGAACGAGCCAGTAGCCTATTAAGAAGATTAATAAAATTAAATTTAAATGGAATTTAAAAGTATAAACCCCTATAATAATAAAGAAGTAGGTATTTACAAGGCATTAACCAAAGAAGAAACTACAACTAAACTAAACAATGCCCAAACCGCATTTAAAACTTGGAGTAAAGTTTCTTTAGAAGAACGTACAAAACTCATCAAAAAAGCAGGTGAGGTTTTGCGTAAAAATGTTGATAAATATGCGATGATGATAACTTTAGAAATGGGTAAACCTATTTCAGAATCAAAAGCAGAAGTTAATAAGTGCGCATTGGTTTGTGATTATTATGCCGATAATGCAATTACTTTTTTAGCCGATGAACATATTGCAACGGATGCACAACAAAGCTTCGTGAGACATCATCCAATTGGAATTGTATTTGCAATTATGCCTTGGAATTTTCCTTTTTGGCAAGTTTTTAGATTTGCTGCGCCAACCTTAACAGCTGGTAACATAGGCGTTTTGAAACATGCCCCAAATGTTTTTGGCTGTGCTAAATTGATAGAGGAAGTTTTTTTAGAAGCTGGTTATCCTGTGGATATTTTTCAAAGTTTGGTGGTTCATCACGATTTAACAGAACATATCATTTCACATGATGGCGTAAAAGCTATAACACTTACGGGTAGCGAAAAAGCTGGTTCTGCTGTGGCTGAAATCGCCGGAAGGCATATTAAAAAATCGGTTTTAGAATTGGGAGGTAGCAATGCTTTTATAGTTTTAGAAGATGCTAATTTAGATGAAACCATTAAAACTGCAGTAAATGCTAGAATGTTAAATGATGGACAAAGTTGCATAGCAGCAAAGCGTTTTATAATTGTGGAAGCTATTTATGATCAATTTGTAACTAAATTTATGGAAGCTATTGGCAATTTAAAATCGGGAGATCCATTAGAGGAAAGTACTAAAATAGGGACGCTTGCTAGAAAAGATTTGGCAGATCAGCTTCAAAAGCAAGTAAAAGAATCTATTAAAAAAGGTGCCGAATTATTGTTTGGAGGCAATCAGCAAGGTTGTTATCATGAGCCTACAATTTTAGGAAATGTAAAACCAGGTATGCCCGCATTTGATGAAGAAACCTTTGGTCCACTGGCAGCCATAATTAAAGCAAAAAATATTGACCATGCTTTTGAGCTTTCTGAATTATCAAGATTGGGGTTGGGAGTTACCATTTGTACTACCAATACAGAATTAGCCTTAACATATACAGATAAGGTTAGTGATGGAGCTTATTTTATTAATGAACTGGTAAAATCAGATCCAAGATTGCCTTTCGGCGGAACCAAAAAATCAGGTTACGGGCGTGAATTGGCTAAAGATGGAATGATGGAATTTGTAAATAGGAAAACAGTCTATTTAAAATAATAAAGTGTAAATTTTATTTTAAAAAAGCATTTGCTTTAACAATTCCAAATCCTATCTTTGCAGTCCAAAATAATTTATTGTTTTGGCAAAAAATCCTAATTGCGGAAGTGGCGTAATTGGTAGCCGCACCAGACTTAGGATCTGGCGCTTCACGGCGTGGGGGTTCGAGTCCCTTCTTCCGCACTAAAAAATCCCTCCCTCCAAAATTGGGAGGGATTTTTGTATAGAGTCAAAGTATAAAAAAAGACACTCAACAATGAATATTACTCAGGAAAAGATCAATGATCTAAATGCAGTTGTAACGGTAAAAATCACTCCTGATGATTACCAAGAGAAAGTTAATAAAGCTATTAAAGATCAAGCAAAAAAAATGAAACTTCCAGGATTTCGTCCAGGAATGGTTCCTCCGGCTCATGTGAAGAAAATGTACGGTAAAAGTATCTTGGTTGATGAAATTAACAGTCTTTTATCAGAATCTGTAAATAACTATATCCAGCAAAACGAAATTGAGATTTTAGGTCAGCCGCTTCCAAAAGAAGATGACACCTCTTTTAATTGGGATTTTAACGATGAATTTGTTTTCAATTACGAGTTAGGTTTAGCGCCACAAGTGGATGTTGAGTTTACTTCGAAGGATAAATTGACTCATTATAATATTAAAGTTGATGACGAAACTTTAGCTTCTAGAATGAAAAACATCAGAAGAAGCTATGGTAAAATGACAAATCCTGACGTAGTGGCAGATGGTGATGTGATTTTCGGAGAGTTTGTTCAGTTAAACACGGATGGTTCTGTTTTTGAAGGTGGCATCAATGTAACTTCATCTTTAAGATTAGAGATTGTAAAAGATGAAAAAATTAAAAAGTCACTAATCGGTTTAAAGAAGGAAGCTATAGTTTCTCCTTTCGATTTAGTAAAAGCCATTGACAACGAAACACAGTTAATTAAAATTTTAAAATTAGATGAAGAGCATCCAATTGTTCCTACCTCTAAATTTCAATTAACTGTAAAAAACATCAATAGATTAGAGGAGTCAGACCTTAATCAAGAGTTCTTTGATAAACTATTTGGAGCAGATGTTGTAAAATCTGAAGAAGAATTTAAAGCTAAAATTACAGAAGAATTGGAAGGCATGATGTCTCAAGATTCTGATAGAAAATTAGCTAATGATCTATACAAATATGGTTCTGAGAAAGCAAAAATGGATTTGCCTGATGAATTTCTAAAGCGATGGTTAAAAGTTGCAAATAAAGAAGTAACTGACGAAGAATTGGAAAAAGGTTATGATGATTTTGCTAAAAACCTTAGATGGACTTTAGTGGAAAACAAAATCGTAAAAGATCAAAAATTAGAAATCAAATACGAAGAAGTTTTTGAAGCTGCTAAAGCAAAGTTAGATGCTCAGTTCAGAATGTATAGTCCACAACCTTTAACAGAAGAGCAATTAGGACAATATACTGCTCAGTTTTTGCAAGATAAGGAAAATGCAAATCGTACTTTTGACGAAGTAAAATCTCACAAAGTTTTTGAATACTTAAAAACGGTGATTACTTTAGATCAAAAAGATATTACTTACACAAAATTCCAGGAATTAGAAAAATAGAATTTGAAGCGTAAAACGAATTTTAATATGAAACGATTTGTAAAAGCAGCCTTAGTGGGCTGCTTTTGTTTTAGTAAAGGGTTGTTGCGTTAAGCCTGCCCGAACGCCCAAAAAATTACACCGAATTGATGTGTTATTGAATTGAATTTTAAAATTAATAAATAACTTGTCACCGTTGCGGATTAAAACAATGTTGCGTTTTAAACCTTTTAGATAAAGAATTTAAAAAAATATAAGATATGAACATAGATAAAAACGAATTCCGTAAGTATGCAGTAAAGCACCACAGAATTGGTGGTATGCATATAGATAAATATATCAGTAATGCCGAAGGTATTTTAAGACCTAGCGGGATGACACCTTATATCATTGAAGAGCGTCAATTGAATGTAGCACAAATGGATGTTTTCTCTCGTTTAATGATGGATAGAATTATCTTCCTTGGCGATGCCATTTACGATCAAAATGCAAATATTATTCAGGCGCAATTATTGTTCTTACAATCTACAGATGCAAAAAGAGATATACAAATTTATATCAATTCGCCAGGTGGTTCCGTATACGCTGGTTTAGGGATATATGACACAATGCAATTTATATCACCAGATGTAGCAACCATCTGTACAGGAATGGCGGCATCAATGGGTGCGGTAATTATGTGTGCTGGAACAAAAGGTAAGAGGGCTGCATTGCCTCATGCTCGTATCATGATTCACCAACCATCAGGAGGTGCGCAAGGTGTAGCATCAGATATGGAAATTAATTTAAGAGAAATGCTTAAATTGAAACAAGAATTGTATGATATCATTGCCAAACATTCCGGTCAAACATACGAATGGGTAGAGAAATCATCCGATCGTGATTATTGGATGAAAGCCGATGAAGCGAAAGAGTATGGAATGGTTGATGAAGTGTTAGGTATAAACGATTTAAAGAAATGAGTAAGAACCAAAAAGATATAAAATGTTCTTTTTGTGGTGCTGGCAAGCAGGATTCGCTAATGTTGATTGCTGGTTTAGATGCGCATATTTGTGATAAATGTGTTGCCCAGGCTAATGATATTTTGGCCGAAGAGTTAACGCTGAAAAAGGGTAAAAACTTAAACACAGCGCTGACTTTATTAAAGCCACAAGAGATCAAGAACCATCTAGATTTATATGTGATAGGACAGGATGATGCTAAAAAAGTGTTAGCTGTAGCAGTTTACAATCATTATAAAAGATTGAACCAAAAGGTTACCAAAGATGAAGTAGAGATTGAAAAGTCAAACATCATGATGGTGGGCGAGACTGGTACAGGAAAAACTTTATTAGCAAAAACAATTGCAAAAGTACTTAATGTGCCTTTTTGTATTTGTGATGCCACCGTTTTAACAGAAGCAGGTTATGTTGGGGAAGATGTAGAGAGTATTTTAACGCGTCTTTTACAAGCAGCTGATTATGATGTTACTTCAGCAGAAAGAGGTATTGTTTATATTGATGAGGTTGATAAAGTAGCTCGTAAAAGCGATAATCCATCCATCACTCGTGATGTTTCTGGGGAAGGTGTTCAACAAGCTTTATTGAAGATTCTAGAAGGCACAATTGTTAATGTTCCACCGCAAGGAGGTAGAAAACACCCCGATCAAAAAATGATTCCGGTGAATACCAATAACATTCTTTTCATTTGTGGGGGTGCTTTTGATGGTATCGAGAAAAAGATTGCTAACCGTTTAAGAACACAAACTGTTGGTTATAAATTTAAAGCGGATGATAACGATGTCGACCTTAAAAATTTATACAAATACATTACACCTTTAGATTTAAAATCTTTTGGGATGATTCCTGAGCTAATTGGTCGTGTGCCGGTTATCACGCATTTGAATCCATTAGACAGAGAAACTTTATTGAATATTTTAACCGAGCCTAGAAACTCTCTCATCAAACAATATCAGAAGTTGTTCGAATATGAAGATATAAAACTAGATTTTGAAAAGGATGTTTATGAATTTATTGTGGATAAAGCAATGGAATATAAATTAGGAGCAAGGGGATTAAGATCAATTTGTGAAGCCATTATGATAGATGCGATGTTTGAAATTCCCTCGCAAAAGCAGGAAAGTAAACAGCTCATTATTGATATGGAATATGCCCGGGAGAAATTTGATAAATCAGACTTGAAAAAGTTAAAAGTAGCATAATTGAAAGTCCCGAATTTATCGGGACTTTTTTGTAAATGATAAAATATGAACGAAGAAAAAGATATTAAAAAGGAACACGTATCAGTTCCTGAAAAAGAAGTAAAAGGATCAATTAAAAAAGGACTAAAATCTAAGGAAGAAATTGTAGCTAATTGGCTGCCACGCTACACTGGCAGGCCTTTAGAGGAGTTTGGAGAATATATTTTATTAACTAATTTTTCTAAATATGTTCAGCTTTTCTCAGAGTGGCATGATAATGCACCAATCTACGGACTAGACAAGCCCATGCAGAGCGTTACGGCTAACGGAATTACGATTATAAACTTTGGAATGGGTAGCCCACTAGCGGCTACTATGATGGATTTACTAACAGCCATTAAAACAAAAGCCGTACTCTTTTTAGGTAAGTGTGGAGGTTTAAAAAAGAAAAATGAAATTGGAGATTTGATATTGCCTATCGCCGCAATTAGAGGAGAGGGAACATCAAATGATTATCTTCCGGCAGAGGTTCCTGCTTTACCTGCTTTCGCATTACAAAAGGCTATTTCAACAACCATCAGAGAACACTCTCGTGATTATTGGACAGGAACCGTTTATACCACAAACCGTAGAGTTTGGGAGCATGATCGCGAATTTAAAAGGTTACTGAAGGAACTAAGAGCAATGGCGGTAGATATGGAAACAGCAACCGTGTTTGTTACTGGTTTTGCGAATAAAATACCAACGGGTGCATTGTTACTGGTTTCAGATCAGCCGATGATACCAGAAGGAGTGAAGACGGCAGAAAGTGATTCTTCCAAAACATCTGCCGAGCATGTAGAATCTCATTTAAAAATTGGAATTGATTCTTTAAAGCAACTCATTAATAAAGGACAAACAGTGAAGCATTTAAAATTTTAAGAATATAAATTAAAGTTGGACTTACGCCTATTCTGATACTCCTTTCTTACAGATGGCTACCGGAATATTTTAATGCCTCTCCAATTTGATTGGAGAGGCATTTTTATGGTAATCATATTTATTTAGACTAAATATTTTTATTTCTGTAATTTTTTTAAGATAATTTCTAAGAAATTGTCTTAATGTAAATTTGGCATTCAATAGCTAATTTCTGGTTATTTTCAAAAGCATTGTTAATTTGTTCTTGAATTTTATTCTTAGTTTTCAAAAGCTCTTCAATTCTTCTTTCAGAACTTTCACTATTTGTGCCGCTTTTTACTTGTTTACTCAAAATTTCTACATTATGGTAATTTATTTTGCGATTGATTAATTCAAAAAGTATAGTTGCTGCATCTTTAGTTGAAAATTCGCCGGTGACAAGGGTGTATTTACTGCTATTTTTCATATTTAAAAGGTTATTTCGCTTTCAAGATTTACATTATCAGTCATTGATTCTATTTTTATTCTTGCATCATAAAGTTCTTTTTGCAGCTGTTTAATACTTTTCTCTCTCATTTTAATGCCCTCTTCAGAGTGTGAAGAAGGCGTTTTATCTTCATGAAATCTTATTTTAACAGTGATCAATTTGGTGATTAAGTCTATAGCATCTTTTTTGCTAAAATGACCTTGCAAAAGCTGAATGTTTATATTTATTAGGTTTTATTGTCCTTGTCCTAATGAGAATGCTGGTTTTCCATCAAACTCATATAAATTCTCTGTTTTAATAGTGTCTAAATTGTGTGTTAAAGCTTTTGATAATACATCGATTATTTGTTTTTTACCAATTTTATATCCTTTTGGCGATTTGAATCTACAACGCCAATGATCCGTACAAAAAGTTTCTTTAAAGCCTTCGGGCCAAACTTTAATCCCTCTGTTCGTAATCATGCTCAAAGCAATATCTTCGTTTCCAATAACTTCAAGTTGTTGAGCTAAATCATCAGGATTTGTTCCATTCCAATCAATAAAAACATCAACACCAACTAATTTTTTATCTCTAGGTTCTTTTCTTTGGTATTTAGGCAGGTAAAACTTTGCATTCGGACTGTATTGAACAGGTTCTAATTGGTCTGGTTTTTTATTTAAATTAGCAATAACGGCATCTGCAAATTCAGATGTACCTACCCTTTTCTTACTGGACCCTTCTTTAAAAATATCGAAAGTGTGAATGCCATCTTCTAATGTTTTTAGCCATGCGTTTTGAATCTTTTCGGCTACCGAAGTTTCTCCAATATGGGTCAACATCATAATGGCTCCTTGTATCAATCCGGATGGGTTTGCTATATTTTGTCCTGCAATTGTTGGTGCCGATCCATGTATAGCCTCAAACATGGCACATTCTTCACCTATATTTGCAGATCCAGCAAGTCCTACAGAACCCGCAATTTGTGCAGCCACATCTGATATGATATCTCCGTAAAGGTTCAAAGTAACAACTACGTCAAAATCTTGTGGCGTGTCCGCCATTTTTGCGGTACCTATGTCAATAATCCAATGTTCATTTTTGATTTCTGGATATTCTTTAGCTATTTCGTTAAAAACATCATGAAACAGTCCATCTGTTTGTTTCATGATGTTGTCTTTACTCAGACAAGTCACTTTTTTACGGCCATAGTTTTTGGCGTATTCAAAAGCATATCTAACTATCTTCTCACAACCTGGTCTGCTTATCAATTTTAGACATTGTACAACCTCATTAGTTTGCTGATGCTCTATCCCAGCATATAAATCTTCTTCGTTTTCTCTAATGATTACCAAATCCATTTCAGGATGTTTAGTTTGAATAAAAGGTGCATAGCTTTTACAGGGTCTAACATTAGCGTACAGTCCCAAAAATTTACGCGTAGTCACATTCAGACTTTTATAACCACCACCTTGTGGGGTAGTGATTGGAGCCTTCAGAAAAACTTTATTTTTTGTAATACTTTCCCAAGCACTTTTGTCTATCCCACTTGTGTTGCCAGTTAAATAAACTTTCTCTCCAATTTCTATTTCATCAACTTCTATTTCGGCGCCAGCTGCCATTAAAATTTTTAGCGTGGCATCCATAATTTCGGGACCTATTCCGTCACCTTTTGCTACAGTAATTTTCTTTTTCATTGAACGATTTTGAATTTGATGAAACAAAAGTCAAAATTTTGATTTATATATTTTGATTTATATTTGTTAT
>JAHJVW010000049.1 GCA_018828585.1 Bacteroidota bacterium | reverse complement strand
TGATGGAAGCTTAGATTATCCTGACGAAATTTTAGAGAAATTTGATTTTGTAGTAGCTTCAGTACACGCTAATCTAAAAATGGATGAAGAAAAAGCTACCCAAAGATTACTCCATGCAATCGAAAATCCTTTCACTACAATTTTGGGACACCCAACTGGCAGGTTATTATTAAGCAGAAGTGGTTATCCTTTAGATTTCAAGAAAATAATTGATGCTTGCGCATTGAATGGAGTTATAATTGAGATCAACGCTAATCCACTACGCTTAGATTTAGATTGGCGCTGGCATCAATATGCTTTAGAAAAAGGGGTGATACTTTCTATCAATCCAGATGCACACAGAAACGAAGGTTTTGCTGATATGCAGTATGGCGTGTATGTAGCAAGAAAAGGTGGCTTAACTTCAAATAATTGCTTTAATTCATTCAGTCTTCAACAAATAGAACGACATTTAGTTAATAGAAAACCACACCTAAAAGTTTGAAACATTCAAAATTAAAGGTTTTAGTTATTCGATTTAGTTCTATGGGAGATATTATTTATACCTCCCCAGTCATCCGATGTCTAAAAAATCAGCTAGAGAATGTAGAAATTCATTACCTCACCAAACCTGCTTTTAAGTTTCTTTTAGATGAAAATCCTTATTTACATAAGCTTCACTTGTTAAAGCCGAAACTTTCTGAAACGATTAAAGCATTGAAAGCGGAGAATTTTGATGATGTGATTGATCTCCATAGCAGTTTAAGATCTCTTTTAGTGAAAGTCAGTTTAGGTGTAAAATCATCTACTTATCAAAAAGAAAGATTAAAAAAATGGATGGCGATTAAATTAAAAATCAACAAAGTAGAACCAATTCATTTAGTTGACAGATACTTAAAAGCAGTTGCTTTTTTAGGTATTAAAAATGATGGCATGCCTATTGATTATTTTTTACCAAATGATGTAAAAGGAATTGAAGAAATTCTTCCTGGCTATTATTCAAAGCCCTATGTTGCTTTTATTATTGGCGCAACTCATTTCACCAAGAGAATGCCAAATAAAAAAGTAATTGCTACAATCCAAAAGATTAAAATTCCCGTAATATTACTTGGGGGAAAAGATGTTTCAAATAATGCTGATATTATTACTTCGGGTTTAAGCCAAGAAATTGTTAACTTAACAGGGATAATCAGTTTAAATGAATCTGTAGTTGTGGTAAAAAACGCTGCTTATGTCATTGGATTTGATACCGGTTTAACGCATATTGCAGAAGCTTTTAATAAAAAGCTAGTCACTATTTGGGGAAGTACAGTGCCAGAACTTTTGGGAGTAAAACCCTATAAAGTTGATAAACATCTAGAAGTAAGTATTGATTTAGATTGTCGACCATGTTCTAAATTTGGTCTTTCAGCCTGTCCGAAAGGGCATTTTAAATGTATGAATGATATCAACGAACAACAAATTGCAGATTTTATAGAGTATGAGTAAACAATTACTAATTTTTCGCCATTCAAAATCAGACTGGGGACATCCTGAAATAAGTGATTTTAATAGACCATTAAATACTCGCGGGATTAAAGACGCTCCGATGATGGGGAAAAGACTCAAAAAAAGAAATTGGGTTCCAAATCAAATTGTTTCCAGCTCTGCTTTAAGAGCTATAACTACCGCTAGTTTAGTTTGTAAAGAAATAGATACTTCTCCAGAAGATATTATTCAAAATAAACTTATCTATGATGCCACTTGCAATCAACTGATGAAAATTGTAAATCATTTAGACAATAAATCAGATAAAATTGCCCTTTTTGGTCATAATAATGGAATTACAGACTTGGTAATTTACCTTACCGATGCAGATATTTATAATATTCCTACCTCAGGGATGGTTCTTATTTCATTCCCTTTCGACGACTGGAATATGATCAGTAAACACACTGGAGAGGTTGTTTTCTATGATTTTCCTAAAAATAGTGCTGATCATGATGAATAATCAATTCATTCTATAAACTTTCCCTGGTAGGGAAATTATTATGGATTGCATTTCTAAATTTAAAAGTGCCATTGTCAATTTACTTTGAGGCATAGCTAATAAATTTTGTAAATCGTCTATTGCTATTCCATCTTTAGATTTAATTAAATCAACAATTTTCTGATCTTCTGCATTCAAATTCAACGCTAATTCTGGAGTTATACTTTTTTTTGCAGGCTCTTTATCAAACCAACCCATAATATATTCAATATCTTCTGGTCGCGTAAGCATGTGCGCTCTATTGGTTTTAATTAAAAAATTACATCCATCAGAAAACTCATCACTTACCTTACCCGGAACTGCAAAAACATCTTTATTATAAGAGTTCGCAATTTCGGCTGTGATTAGCGCTCCTCCTGTTTTGGTAGCTTCAACAACTATTACAGCATCTGCCATACCTGCAATAATTCGATTTCTTTTAGGGAAATTTTGTCTGTCTGGAATTGTCTCTGATGGAAATTCAGTAAGTAAACCACCATTTTTAACCATTTGCTCAGCAAAAGAACGATGCAACGCAGGATAAATCCTATCTAATCCATGTCCCAAGATGCCCACGGTTTGTAAATCATGATGAATTGCGGCTTGATGAGCTGCAATGTCAATTCCATAAGCCAATCCACTGACCACTAAAATTCCGTGATTTTTTAATCCCTCTATCAATTGCTCACAAAACGCCTTACCATAATTAGTAGCATTTCGGGTGCCTACAACTGCGACAACTTTTTGCTGATTTAAGTTAGCCTTTCCTTTAAAATAGAGTAAAGTTGGCGCATCTACACAATTCAATAAACGTTTAGGATACTTTTTAGAAGTATAGAATAAGGGTTCAATTTTATATTTTTCGATGAATTTTAATTCTTGCTCTGCCCGATTAAAAGTATCCTTATTAAGGATTGAATCCGCAGTTTTGGAACCTATACCAGCTATTTTTTGTAGTTGAGCCTTCTTAGCCTTAAAAACTTCACTAGCAGACCCAAAATAACTAATTAAAGAGCGAGCGGTTATTCCACCTATTCCTTTAATCATCATTAATCCAATTTCATCGAGCATATTTTCTTTGGTTGATAAAGCTGCTGATGAAAATGTTAGAACAACAACTTATTGAGCAGGAAAATAAACAACAAATTTGGTTTCAAAAAATTCTTCTGCAAAATATTTACTTAAAGGATATAAAGTAATGCTTTTTAGGTTTGACGCTTTTAACTCTTCTTCCAAATCTCCCCCTTTAAGATAAAGTACTCCGTTTTTTAAATCATGCTTAGATTGCTTCTTAAACTTCCCTTTTATCCATGGATAAAAGTCTTTTAATTGAGTTACAGCTCTTGAAACGATAAAGTCAAAATCCTGATTTACTTGCTCAGCTCTTTGATGAATACCTTTTAAGTTTTTTAGACCAATGGCGTGAGAAATTTCATTTACTACTTTTATCTTTTTACCGATGGAGTCTACCAGTAAAAATTGAGTTTCTGGAAATAGAATAGCCAAAGGAATACCAGGGAAACCCCCACCTGTACCAACATCTAAAATATTTGTACCTGGCTTAAACTCACAAATTTTTGCGATACCTAAAGAATGCAAAATATGACGTTCGTAGAGCAAATCAATGTCTTTTCTAGAGATCACATTAATTTGTGCATTCCAAAGTTGATATAACTCGAAAAGTTGATCAAATTGATCAATTTGGATTTTAGTTAAATTAGGATAATAATGTGGAATAATGTTAGAAGTCACTTCCTGGGTTTTTCTTTCTACGATTTAAAATATTTGATAAAAGGTCTCGGCCTCTAAATAATTGTGCTTTTACTGTTCCCAAAGGTAAATCCATATGCTCGGCTATTTCTTCGTAAGAAAGTTCATCAAAATATCTTAAAATAATTAATTTTTTGTAACGCAGTGGTAGTCTATCTATAATTTCTTTAAGCTGCTCCGTTTGTTGTTTCTTAATCGATGTTTCTTCCGGGTTTAAAACATCGCTTTTAATTTCAAAAACTCGATCTTCACCATCTCTATCACTATACCCGTCCAATGATGTAGTTTGTATCTTCTTTTTACGAATAAAATCAATACTTCCGTTAGTAGCAATTCTAAAAAGCCAAGTGCTAAAGGCATAATCAGGACGATACTTTTCTAAATTTTCAAAAGCTTTTGCAAAGGTAGTTACAGTAATATCCATGGCATCGTCTTTATTATTCACCATTTTTAAAACCATAAAATAAATGGAATCTTTATATCGATGCATCAATTCTGCATAAGCTTTCTGATCTCCTTCTTTAGCTCTTTCTACAAAGATGAAGTCATTTTTTGCATTATCAGAAAAATTCGGATTTACTTCCATGCAATTTTTTTCTTGGTAAAAATCCCTGCAAAACTAACAGCGATTAAATAAATATAATAAAAAGGATCTAAGAATATCACCCACCAAAGTAAATCATCACTAACCAACTTCTTCATGGGTTTGTAGAAGACATATACTTGTAAAACTAATCTTAAAAAAAACAAAACACTTAAAAGAAGTGGTTCTATATGTAATATTAAACCAGTGATAAAAAGAAAATAAAAACAAATTGCTGATGCAGCCTGTAAACCTAAATTAAGTTGATGCTGTTTTTTATAAACTTTACCCGCCCCTAAATGCCTCTTTTTTTGATTCCAATAAGCTTTCCATGTTCTTTCTGGCTCGCTTAAAACTTGCGCATCTAAAGTGAATTCAATACTTACATTTTCAAGAGTAGCATTTTGATTAACAAATAAATCATCATCTCCAGATGGAATATGCATATGTGATGCAAATCCCTTCCCTTTGAAAAAAAGTGACTTTTTATAAGCTAAATTTCGACCAACACCCATATAAGGCATCCCAATTAAGGCAAATGAGAAATAGTTTAACGCTGTTTGGAAGGTCTCATATCTGATTAATTTATTTAAAAAACCCTTATATCGATCATATGGAGAAAAGCCTAATACAATTTCCTTTTCGGGAGATTGAAAATGACGAGTTATTAATGAAATCCATTGATTTGAATTAGGAATACAATCCGCATCAGTAAAAATTAAATGTTCGTTACTTGTAGCTTTTATACCTAAAGTAACCGCAAATTTCTTAGCCGTTTTATATCGCGGATGTTCTTCAATTTTTACAACTTTTAAATTATAATAAGAATCCTGAAAAGTTCTTAAAACATCCTCACTATTATCGATAGAACAATCGTTTACCACAACGACTTCAAAATCAGGATAATCCTGATTTAATATGTTAGGTAAATTTTTTTGTAAATTTTTTGATTCGTTTCTGGCACAAATAATTACTGAAACAGGAATTTTCATGCCATCATTATTCTCTTCAATAGGTTTATAAGTGCTTAAACCTCGCTGAACAACGATTAAATAATATAGCTGAATAAAAAAGCAGCTTAGAAATAGAAATAAAATAATGTAATTAAAATAAATACTCAAGTGCGTTGATTATAAGATTTCTCAAAATTAGCTTAAAAACAGACAATGCCAAGAAAATACTTAGACCTAAGGCATTAAAAATTACTATTTTTGCCAGCCATTAACAATATTGCATGAAATTTAAATTAGCGGCAAAAGATTCTTTTTCAAAAGCAAGAGCTGGATCCATCCAAACAGACCATGGAGAAATAGAAACTCCTATTTTTATGCCTGTTGGCACCGCCGGAACTGTAAAAGCTGTGCATCAGCGTGAATTAAAAGAAGATATTGACGCACAAATTATTTTAGGAAACACCTATCATTTATATCTAAGACCAGGTTTAGATACCCTGAAATCAGCTGGTGGTTTACATAAATTTATCGGTTGGGATAAACCTATTTTAACCGACAGTGGAGGCTATCAAGTTTATTCTTTAACCGAAGTAAGAAAAATTAAGGAAGAGGGAGTTACCTTTAAATCGCATATTGATGGTTCTAAACATTTGTTTACCCCAGAAAATGTGATGGATATCCAAAGGCAAATTGGTGCTGATATTATAATGGCTTTTGACGAGTGCACTCCCTACCCTTGTGATTATAATTATGCAAGACGTTCAATTGATATGACGCATCGCTGGTTAAAGCGTTGTATCAAACGCTTTGATGAAACCGTACCTCAATACGGATTCGAGCAGACTTTATTCCCCATTGTACAAGGCTCGGTATATAAAGATTTAAGGATGAAATCCGCTGAATTTATTGCAGCACAAGACAGAGAAGGAAATGCAATTGGTGGTTTGTCGGTTGGTGAACCCGCAGAAGAAATGTATGGCATGACCGAAGTGGTTTGCGATATATTACCTGAAGATAAACCCAGGTATTTGATGGGTGTGGGTACGCCTATCAATTTGTTAGAGAATATTGCTTTAGGTATTGATATGTTTGATTGTGTAATGCCTACAAGAAATGCTAGAAACGGAATGCTATTTACCAGAAATGGTGTCATTAATATCAAAAATGAGAAATGGAAAAATGATTTTTCTTCAGTCGATCCCGATAGTGATTTATTCTCTGATTTAAATTATTCAAAAGCATATTTAAGGCATTTAATTCATTCAAAAGAAATTTTAGGCGCTCAGATTGCTACATTACATAACCTACATTTTTATATTTGGTTAGTTAAAGAAGCTAGAAAGAAAATTATATCTGGTGAATTTTATGATTGGAAAAACAAAATGGTTCAAGTTTTAGGACAAAAACTTTAATGAAATTTATCAACAAATACATTAAATTAATAGATTGGTATATTATCAAAAAATATCTGGGGACATTTGTTTTTACTCTAGCTATTTTTACTATTATTTCTGTTGTTTTTGATATATCAGAAAAATTAGATGATTTTTTGGGTGGAAGCGCCACGTTAAGCCAAATTGTTTTTCAGTATTATGGTGGCTTTATCCCATTTTATCTAAATTTCCTCTCTCCTTTAATTAATTTTATTGCGGTTATATTCTTTACTGCAAAGATGGCTGATCAAACTGAAATTGTTCCTATTTTATGTGGAGGGGCAAGCTTTAATCGTTTTTTAAGACCTTATTTCATTGCTTCGAGCTTAATTTTTATAGTGAGTATGATTTTTAATCAGCTTATTATTCCGGAGACCAATCGATTAAAGACCAATTTTGAGAATACTTATTTAGATGGCAAAACTAATGCTCGAAGTAATGTGCACATACAGTTAAATAAATCAAGTTATGTGTATATGGAATCGTTTGATAATAATAATAATACTGGATACCGTTTTTCATTAGAGAAATTTGATGGGGATGAGATCAAATCCAAATTAATGGCTGACCGTATAAGTTGGGATTCAGTAGCCAGAAAATGGAAAATCTACAACTATACCATTAGGTATGTCAACGGATTAAAAGAAAGAATGGTTAGTGGTGTAGAAAAAGATACCACATTGGATATGAAACCTTTGGATTTTGATGTGAGAGATAATATATACTCGGCTATGAATTATTGGGAACTGAATGATAAAATTGAAAAAGAAAAAATTCGCGGTTCGGGGATTATGGTAAATTTAGAACTCGAAAAATATAAACGTTGGGTCTATCCATTCTCCACTTATGTTTTAACACTAATAGGTGTTGCGTTATCGTCTCGTAAAGTCCGAGGGGGTGTTGGTTTACCTCTTGGAATAGGCATCGCTATGAGCTTCCTTTATATTCTATTAATTCAGTTTGCAAATGTCTTTGCATTGAAAGGTGGCCTTCCTCCAATCATAGCAGTCATTATTCCTAATCTAATTTTTGGTAGTATAGGCGTAGTATTAGCTATTAAAGCACCTAAATAAATGAAGCTATCTCGTCAAAGTAACCTCCTGATATTGCATATCACAGTAATTGTATGGGGATTTACTGGTATTTTAGGGGCACTAATAAGTATCAATGAAACTGCGTTGGTATGGTATAGGGTATTAATTGCGGCAATTTCTTTGTGGATTTATTTTGTTTGGAACAAGACCAATTATAAGGTAACTAGAAAGGTGTTTCTAAGATTATTTTTCACTGGTGCTATCGTTGGTTTACATTGGATTTTATTTTTCGGATCTATAAAAGCCGCTACCGTATCTGTTGCGATGGTTTGTTTATCCTCCTTAACTTTATTCACAGCAATTCTAGAACCTATACTTAACAAAGTTAAAATTTCGAAGCTTGAAATAGTAGTAGGGCTATTTATTATACTTGGGATTTACTTAATTTTTAAGTTTGAGACCCAATATAAAATCGGGATAATTATGGGATTAGGGAGTGCCCTTTGCGCTAGTTTATTCTCCATTATCAACTCTAAACAGGTTAAAAATAGACCAGCCCCAATCATAAGTTTTTACGAATTATTAGGTGCTTTCTTTTGGATAACCATATACCTATTCATTAAAAATGGCTTTACAATAGAAATGAAACCTACACTTATGGATAGCGTTTATCTACTTATTTTAGGTACTATTTGTACATCTATTGCCTATGTTGCCGGTGTCTCTGTAATGAAAGAATTAAGTGCTTTTAGAGTAGCGTTGATTACAAATTTAGAGCCTGTTTATGCCATTATTTTAGCCCTAATAATTTTTGGAAAAGATGAGAAAATGACATCGGGATTTTACTTAGGAGCGAGTATTATTCTAGGATCAATATTTATGTATCCAATAATCCGGGGAAAAATAGAAAAGAGAAAGCTTAAAAAACAAATGCCTATCATTTAAAATATCATACACTAAGACTCGATTTTAGATCTGATTCTTTATTGATGAATTAGCTAATCTTAGCTCTCCATTTTTTTCTAAGTAGCCAAGCTTTATCTTTTATAATCAGCTATCTTCATTTAACTTCTTGTAACCAAAGGCTGAATTCAACTTCCTTCTTTTTTAAAATTTTGTTTACATCGCCCTGATTTTGTATAAGAAAAAACAAAGGAAAAACGAGTCTTTTGGTGTA
>JAHJVW010000048.1 GCA_018828585.1 Bacteroidota bacterium | reverse complement strand
ACATTTAGATGGTTATTTGGCAGCAACGCAGTTGGGTATCACTTTAGCATCTTTGGGTTTAGGTTGGGTTGGTGAAGAAGTAATGACTAATTTGGTTTTAAATATCTTTTTATTTTTCAACATTGATATTTCTTCCACTATTGCTCACAACATGGGCTTAGGTCTTGCCTTTACTATCATTACCGTATTGCATATCACTTTCGGAGAGTTAGCGCCAAAGTCTTTGGCTATTCAGAGACCAGTAGCAACAACCATGTCTATTGCTCTACCGTTGCAGTTTTTCTATTTAATTTTTCGTCCATTTATTTGGGTGCTGAACGGTTTGGCTAATATTATTCTTATGGTATTTGGCATCAGAACGGATAACGCACACGATAATATTCATTCATCTGAGGAATTACAATACCTATTAGATCAAGGAAAAGAGTCAGGAGCTTTAGATAAAGCAGAGCATGAGTTGATCAAAAACGTTTTTGATTTTAACGAACGTGTGGTGAAAAACATCATGGTTCCTCGAACTAAAATTTCTGCAATCGAAGTTGCCGCGACACAAGAAGAATTGTTAGATACGATTATTTCTGAAGGATATTCAAGAATCCCTGTTTACGATGAAACCATCGATAAAATTGTAGGGATAGTACACGCAAAAGATATTTTATCCCTGATTGTTAAACATGGGAAGTTCAATTTACAAGATATCTTAAGAAAGCCGTTATTCGTCCCAGAATCAAAAAAAATTAATGATTTGATGGCTGAATTAAAATTAAAGCGCATTCAAATTGCTATTGTTTTAGATGAGTTTGGTGGGACAGCTGGAATGGTGACTTTAGAAGATATTGTGGAAGAACTAGTCGGAGATATCCAAGATGAATACGATGAGGAAAAACCTTTGGTCGAAAAAGTTTCTGATAATGAGTTTATCGTAACTGCATCTGCCACGGTGTATGATGTGAACGAGTTTCTTCCTCATGATTTGCCAGAAGATGAAGATTACGATACCGTTGTGGGTTTATTAAGTGAGATCTTTGGTAAGATCCCAGAAGTGGGTGAAATTAAAGAATTCAATGGCTACAGCTTTACCATTCTTAAAAAAGTAGATCAAAATATAGAATCTGTTAAACTGCAACTTTTAATAGAAGAGGAAGATCAGATAAACAATCACTAAAGTTTTATGCATTTATTTTACACCCCAAATATTCAAGCCGAATTTTATCAGTTGGATGAGGAGGAGAGTAAGCATTGTATCAGGGTTTTAAGATTAAAGAATGGAGATCAGGTTAATTTAATTGATGGTGTAGGAGGATTTTATTTGGCTGAAATCATCGATGATCATCCCAAAAGAACGACTCTAAAAGTTTTAAATATCCAAAAGGAGTTTACTAAACGTAATCATTATTTACACATCGCGGTAGCACCCACAAAAAATATTGATCGTTTCGAGTGGTTTTTAGAGAAAGCAACAGAAATAGGAATTGATGAAATAACACCAATTATTTGTGAACATTCTGAACGAAAAGAAATTAAGATTGAACGTTCAAACAAAATCATCACTTCAGCAATGAAGCAATCCTTAAAAGCTTATCACCCGAGTTTAAATCCCCAAAAAAATTTTAAAGATTTTATTCATCAGGCTAAAGCCGATAAAAAATACATTACCCATTGTGAAGATGGCCAAAAGCAAAGTTTAGCAAAAGACTTTGAACCCCATGGAAATTATTTAATTTTAATTGGACCAGAAGGCGATTTTTCGCCAGATGAAATAGAATTGGCTTTGCAAAATGGATTTGTTCCCATAACTTTAGGCGAAAGCAGGTTAAGAACAGAAACAGCCGCATTGCAAGCCTGTTTCGAAATCAATTATTTAAACAGAGAGAGTTGAAGGTTATAAGTTACAAGTTGAAGGTTAAAAGTCAAAAGTTAAAAGTTAAAAGACATATCTTTATAATAGGTAGCTTACTTTCTACTTTCTACTTTCTACTTTTTACTTCCTTCACATCAACGTATAAAATTGCAAAACTAAAATATAATGGTGGCGGAGATTGGTATGCTGATCGAACAGCCTTGCCCAATCTAATTTCTTTTTGCAATCAAAATTTAGGAACTAATATTGCTGCTGAAGATGCAATAGTTGAAGTAGGGAGTAGTGAGTTATTCAACTATCCTTTTGTTTTTTTGACAGGACATGGAAACGTTGTTTTTACAAGTCAGGAAACCCAAAACTTAAGAAAATATTTAATTGGCGGTGGTTTTTTGCATATTGATGATAATTATGGGTTAGATAAGTTTATTAGAACAGAGATGAAAAAGGTGTTCCCAGAATTGGATTTTGTAGAACTTCCGGTGTCGCATGCAATTTTTCATCAAAAGTTTAATTTCCCAAATGGATTACCCAAAATACATGAACATGATGGTAAACGTCCTCAGGCATTTGCTTTATTTTATAAAGGTAGAATGATTTGTTTTTATGATTATGAATGTGACTTAGGAAATGGTTGGGAAGATTTTGGGACTTATCCCGAAGACACACAAGCAAAAAGACAAGAAGCCTTAAAAATGGGGTCTAATTTAATTCAATATGTTTTAACTCAATAGAAATGTATCAGATAAAGATTAATCAGAAATTTAATTTTAAGACAGATTACAAAAACGAAGAGATTTTTTTAGATGACGCTCTTATTAATATTGATTTCAAAAGAATTGACGATAAAAGATTCCATCTGATTTATAATCATCAATCTTTTTTAGCTGAATTGGTAAATATTGATCAGGCCGAAAAGAAAATGGTTATCAAGGTGAATCAAAACAACTATAATTTAGACATTAGAGACCAATTTGACGAGTTATTAAAAAATTTAGGACTCGAGAATCTAAACTCCACTAAAATTAAAGAAATAAAAGCCCCAATGCCTGGCTTGGTTCTTAAAATAGTAGCCAAGGAAGGCGATGAATTAAAAAAAGGCGATAACCTTCTAATTTTAGAAGCCATGAAGATGGAAAACATGATAAAAGCACCCGCTGATATCAAAATCAATAAAATTCACATCAAAGAAGGAGGTAAAGTGGAGAAAAATCAAATTCTGTTAAGTTTGGGTTAGTGATTTGTATCTATTTTGTTATTTATTAAGAAATCTCCTAATAATTTAACTCTTTTTTTGCTTAATCCTAAACTTCTTTATATCTTCATACTTTAATCCAAACAATTTTGTATGAAAAAAGAATTACTAAGCTATTTTTTAATGTGCTTTTTAATGGTTTCTGTGGCATTTGCCCAAGATAAAACCATTTCAGGAAAGGTGACATCGGCATCCGATGGTTTTCCATTACCAGGTGTAAGCGTTACTTTAAAAGGAAACACCAAGGTTGGTACACAAACAGATGCAAACGGAAACTTTAAATTATCGGTTCCTAGCGATGCAAAGACTTTAGTTTTCCGTTACATCGGATTTAAAGATTTAGAAGCGGCAGCTACAACTGTTGTAAATGTTAGACTAGAAGAGGATAAAAAGCAATTATCCGAAGTGGTGGTTGTGGGCTACGGAACACAAATTAAACAAGACTTAACAGGGTCGATTGCTCAAGTCAATTCAAAAGACTTAGAGAATATCCCAGTTACAAGTTTTGAATCTGCCCTTCAAGGTAAGGCAGCTGGTGTATTCGTAGAGTCTCAAAATGGTAAAGTGGGTCAAGGAATAAAAATCCGTGTACGTGGATCGGCCTCGGTATCTGCAGGTAATGAGCCTCTTTATGTGGTTGATGGAGTAGTCATAACAACTACAAATTTATCAAGTACATCTGCTTCTACCAGTCCTTTAGCAGATATCAATACCAATGATATTGAATCTATAGAAGTATTAAAAGATGCATCTGCTGCAGCTATTTATGGAGCCAGAGCTTCAAATGGAGTAGTTTTAATCACGACCAAAAAAGGTAAGTCAGGGAAATCTTCTATTAACTTCAATGCTTTTAATGGATTAAGTTCTCCAACTGGTCATAGAGAATTTATGAATGCAGAACAATATGTTCAAATTACGCGAAGAGCTGGTAAAGGCGCTGCAAAACAAGATTTTGATGCAGGCTATTATTCTACTTTAGCAGCAGCTGAGGCAGATTATTCAAGCTTTGTAGAAAGTAGGTTAACCAGATATTCTGCAGGAAATACAGATTACCAAACCTATAAGGTAAACACAGACTGGGAATCCTTGGCCTACCAAAAAAGTCCAGTAATACAACAATACGACTTGAATTTTACAGGAGGTAGTGATAAAACTACTTTTTATATTTCAGGGCAATATCTTAACCAGGATGGAATTATCGTAGCCAATGGATATAAAAGGTACTCTGGAAGAGTTAATTTGACGCACCAAGCGAATGATTTTATTGATCTTGGCTTAAATTTAAATATTAGTAGTAGTGTAAATGACAGGGTATCTAATGATAATGCTTTCTCTACTCCAATACAAATTGTTGCGCTATCTCCAATTACTCCTTTAAATGATCCAAGAACTGGTCTCCTAAGCGGAAGCTTACCAGGAGTTGCGACTAATTACCCAGTTTATTATAATCCATTGTTAAGTGTGGAAAATGCTTTTTATCAAACAAAAGTTTATAGAAATATTGGAAAGATTTATGCAAACGTGAAACTAGCAAAAGGGTTAAAGTTCACAACAGATTTTTCTGTTGATAACTTAAACCAAAACGAGGAGAATTATTATGGTAGTTTAACTTTCAGAAATACCGGAACAAGAAACGGTAGCGGCTATAATGCAGCAAATTTTGTAGTGAACTTAAATACGAACAATTTCTTGTCGTATACCAAGACATTTGGAACCAAACACGTAATTGATGCAGTTGCGGGTACCAGCTATCAAAAGCAAACTATTAGAGCCAATTCTACTAGTGGAGAGCAATTTCCAAGTGATGCCTACAAGAAAATTGAAAGTGCAGCTTCCAAAACCGGAGGTTCTAGTACAGAAACAGCATTTAGTTTCCTATCTTATTTCTTCAGAGGTAATTATAAGTTTGATAACAAGTATTTAGTTGCTTTTAGTGCGAGATATGATGGATCTTCTAGATTTGGAGCTTCAAATAAATATGGATTTTTCCCAGCAGGATCATTAGGCTGGATCATCAGTGAAGAAAATTTCTTGAAAAACAATGAAGTCATCAGCTTCTTAAAATTAAGAGGAAGTTATGGCTTAACAGGAAATTCAGAAATAGGTAATTTTGCTTCAAGAGGTTTATATAGTGGTAATGGTGCTTATGGTGGCTTAGCTGGGCAAATTCCTTCACAAATCAAGAATCCATCATTAAGCTGGGAAGAAACAGCACAGTTAGATTTAGGTTTAGATTACGGAATAATCAAAAATAGATTAAACGGATCTTTTGACTATTATGAGAAGAAAACCACAGGTTTATTATTAAATGTTCCTGTTCCGGAAACTACTGGTTTTGGTACTTATACTAAAAACGTAGGAAAATTATTCAATAAAGGTTTCGAAGCAGTAGTAAACTCAGAAAACTTAGTGGGTAAATTAAAATGGTCTACTAGCTTAAGTTTTGCTAATAACCAAAATAAAATCACTGATCTCAACGGACAGCAATTAGGAAACAATAGTATCAATTATGGTATAGAAGGTCAGCCGATAGGCGTATTTTATTTACCTGAATATGCAGGTGTAAATCCCGCAAATGGAGATGCTATTTATTACCTCAACACTAAAAAAACTGATGGATCTTTAGATAGAACTACCACTAGTGATGTAAATGCGGCACAAAGAATATTTGCGGGCAATCCAAACCCAAAATATATTTTTGGCTTAAATAATAGTTTTAGCTTCAAGGGTATCGATCTTACAGTTTTCCTACAAGGTGTTTCTGGTAATAAGATTTTTAACGCTGGGGGTCAGTATATGAGTGCGAGTGCTAGTAATGGTTTTGATAATCAGACTACAGATCAGTTAAAATACTGGGATAAGCCTGGTGATATAACCGATGTTCCAGAGCCACGTTTATTTTTTGGAAATGGAGTAAATAACTCTACTCGTTACTTAAGTGATGGTTCTTACCTTCGATTAAAAACACTTACCCTAGGTTATAACTTTCCTGCAAGCATTACCAATCGTCTAAAGCTAAGTAAACTTAGAATTTATGCTACTGGGCAGAATATCGCAACTTTTACCAAGTATAAAGGCTGGGACCCTGAAGTGAATGCCGATTATCAATCTTCCAACATCAATCAGGGAGTTGATTTCTATTCAGCACCACAAGCCAAGGTAATCTCATTTGGTTTAAACATAGGTTTATAGTTTATATAAGAAATTAAAAATATGAAAAGGAAATATATATACAGTTTAATGATGACCACCTTGCTTATGGCAGGTCTCAGCTCCTGTGATAAACAATTAGATATTCAACCAACGCAAAGTATAGATCAGGATAAAGCACTTTTAACTTCTAAGGATGTAAGCGTTGCATTAACAGGTGCCTATTCAGAATTGGGTTCGGTGAATATGTATGGGGGTAGAGTCTACATTACTGCAGATTTTTTAGCCAATGTAGATGCTGTTCAATGGTCTGGAACTTTCCAAGGGCTTACACAGATTATAAATAAGGCAATACCAAAAGATAATCTTTTTGTAAATAACATTTGGAGAGACGGATACAGAGCTATCAATGATGTAAACAATGTGCTTTCGGCTTTAGATAAAGTTGATGCAGCAAGTAAAAATAGTGTTGAGGGACAAGCCAAATTTATCAGAGGTTCAGTTTATTTTGAGTTGGTACGCCTATTTGGAAAAGCTTATAATGATGGAAGCCCAGCTTCAAACTTAGGAGTTCCTATTGTATTAACTCCTACAAAAGCAGTAGATCCAACTGTTTTAGTGAGCAGGGCAACGGTTGAAGCCGTTTATCAGCAAGCAATTGCCGACTTAAAAGATGCAGAAACTAAGTTACCTACAAGTAACGGATTTTATGCTAACAAATACGCAGCTGCTGCCATGTTGTCTAGAATTTATTTGCAAAAAGGTGATTATGTAAATGCAGCAACTGAGGCAAACACCGTGATTAGTTCAGGTAAGTTCTCACTTACCTCTAATTATGTAGATGCATTTCCGCCTAAAGGCAGCATTGCAGGTTCTAATACGTCAGAGGATGTTTTTGCCATTCAGGTAACTACTCAAAGTACAAGAACTGGTTACAATACTAATGGATTTAATCAGTTCTATGATTCAGGCGATTATGGAGGCAGGGGTGATGCTGCTATTACAGATTCCTGGTATAACAGTTATGAAACTGGCGATCAAAGATTAAATACCTTTTTCACTTCTGGCGGCTCTAGGTTTATAGGTAAATTCAGTAACCAGTATGGTAATATATCTATCATCAGATTGGCAGAAATGTATCTGATTAGAGCAGAAGCTAACCAACGTTTGTTCCCTGCAGTTCCAATTGGCGGCAATACACCAACTCAAGACTTAAAAGTAATTAGAGATAGGGTTGGTTTACCTGCTATTATTGCTACTTTGCCCAATATTCTGAAAGAACGAGCTCATGAACTAGCTTTCGAAGGCTCCTTTTTACATGATGCTAAACGTAACAAAACCAATATTGGTAACATTGCTTGGAATGATAATAAGTTAGTATTCCCTATCCCACAAAGAGAGACGGATGCCAACCCTAATTTAGTTCAAAATCCAGGGTACTAAATTTAACTTTTAATACTCTAAAGGGATGCTTTTTACAGCATCCCTTTTTTTGTTTTAAGCTTTCCTTTGCCCGCTGTTTTATTTTCTGCAATTTTGTTATTAGAGGATGATTAAGAAAGAAACCATAGATAAAATTCTGGAAACTGCTTTAGTAGAAGAAGTAGTAGGTGATTTTGTGCATTTGAAAAAGCGTGGAACTAGCTTAATTGGAATTTGCCCTTTTCATAACGAGAAAACACCATCTTTCCACGTATCGCCTTCAAAAGGAATATATAAGTGCTTTGGTTGCGGAAAAGGTGGCGACTCTGTTCGTTTTATTATGGATCACGAGAAGTACTCTTATCCAGAAGCTTTAAAGTTTATCGCCAATAAATATAACATTGAGGTTGAGGAAACCGAAGTAACACCAGAATTTAAAGAAGAGCAAGACAAGCGGGAAAGCCTTTACATTGTTTCTAACTATGCGGCAAAGTTTTTTTCCGATAAAATGTGGACCTCTGATGAGGGAAAAACCATTGGCTTAAGCTATTTTAAAGAACGCGGTTTTCGAGAAGACATCATCAAAAAATTTGAGTTAGGCTATTCGCCCGATGACTGGTCTGCACTATTAGATGCCGCTGTCGCGGATAGTTACCAGCAAAGTTTTTTAGAGGATGTGGGCTTGGTGATCAAAAATGAGCAAGGACGCGTTTACGACCGATTTCGCGGACGCGTAATGTTCCCGATTCATAACTTCACCGGTCGGGTAATTGGTTTTGGTGGCCGTACGCTAAAGACGGATAAAGCGGTTCCAAAATATGTCAACTCGCCCGAAAGTGATATTTACCATAAGTCGAATGTGCTGTATGGTTTGTTTCAGGCTAAAAAAGCGATTCGTGATTTTGACAATTGTTATCTGGTAGAAGGTTACGCTGATGTACTTTCGGTTCAGCAAGCTGGAGTAGAAAATGTGGTGGCTTCTTCAGGAACATCTTTAACAGTAGAGCAAATCAGGTTAATTGGTAGGTTTACTAAAAGTGTAACTATTTTATATGATGGAGATGCAGCTGGTATAAAAGCTTCATTACGCGGTTTGGATATGATTTTGGAGGAAGGCTTGGATGTTAAAGTTGTCCTTTTCCCTGATGGACATGACCCTGATTCTTATATCCAACAATTAGGAGCTTCAGCTTTTAAAACTCATGTCGAGAAAAATCAGAAAGATTTCATTTTCTACAAAACAGAGATTCTCTTACATGATGCTGGGAATGACCCTATAAAAAAAGCCGGTGTCATCAGGGATGTGGTAGAAAGCATTGCTAAAATTCCAGATGCCATAAAGGCTTCCGTATTTTTAAGAGAATGTAGCAATCTGCTACAAATCGAAGAACGGATTTTGATTTCTGAATTGAACAAAATCAAACGGTCTAAAGACAGGAAAGAAAATCAGCAAAGACAGAACTTAGAAGAAACTATTCCTACCGAGTTTGAAGAGATACTTAATGAATCACACCCTGTTCAAACCGATGAGTATCAAGAAAGAGATATTATCAGAGTGTTACTAACGTATGGAGACCAATTGGTACATTGGGAAGAAATGACAGATACTTTCATTGGACCTTATATCATTACCAATTTAAGTGATGTTACTTTTATTAATCCCTTATATTCAAAGGTAATTCAATATTATCATGATGAATTAGAGAACGGATATTTACCAAAGGAGAAAGATTTTATTCAGCATGCTGATGTTGAAATTGCCAATATGGCTGTCTCTATGATTTCTACACCTTATCAATTGAGTGAAAATTGGTACAACATGCATAACATCACGGTTCCTGATGAAACTGAAAAATTAAAAGGAACGGTAATGGGTGCAATTTTTCATCTCAAAAAGAAAAAAATCAATACCATCATTAGCGCTAAGCAAAAGCAAATTCAGGAAGAGAAAGACGAAGCTAATGTGATGATTTTGATGAAAGAATACCTAGAGCTGAAGGAGGTTGAAAAATACATTTCCAATTATTTAGGAGCGGTTATTACCAAATAAATGGCTACGCATAACGATGATGGTAAAAAGGCAGAAGTCATTGCTAAGATTTACTTGGAAGAAAAAGGTTTCGAAATCTTAGACGAGAACTGGACTTTTGGCAAAGCCGAAGTTGATTTGATTGCCTATCAAAATAAAACCATCATTTTTATTGAAGTAAAAGCTCGTTCTGGAAACTATTTTGGTGAGCCAGAAGAATTTGTAGATACAAAAAAGCAGCAATTGTTATCAATTGCTGCCGAAGAATATATCTATTTGATGGAGCACAAAGGAGAAATACGCTTTGATATTATCTCCATCTTATTCAAAAAAGGCTTTGATCAATATGAAATTAAACATATTGAAGACGCTTTTTGGAATTATTAAACTACCGTCGCTGTGATGGTATCTCCAGAAATAGTTGTTGCGTAAATTTTTAAGGCTCTTGTACTTCCAGATGAACCTTGTGGCCCTTGAGTAACAGCTCCGCTCGTTGTATATTCTGACTGATGTAATTGACATTGAATTTTAGTCTGATTATTTAGCCAAACAAGATTACCACCTTGATGTGGGCAAAGTGCTTCGGTGGCTACAAAAGACGATGAAGTATTACCAGTAGCTATCCTAAAAAAGAGTACACCATTCATCGTGGTTTGATCGCCAATATTGGCTAACTTACCGGATATACTAATGCTTACTGTATTGCCTGTTCCGCCACCACCCGGATTAGGAGTAGGTGTTGTAGGTGTGCCCGTATCGCCTTTGCCTCCACATGCACTTAGGCAAGAACCCGCACATGCTACAGCAAAGCTTATTCCTAATGTTTTTAAAAATTCTTGACGTTCCATAATTTTATTTCTTTTTAAGTTGATAATTAAAATGAAGATTTACTCCATAAGATTTTAGGTCTACCGCACCAGACCCAACACCTGCTAACGGTAATTTTGCAAAAGGCTCAATTCCTAATTGGTTGGCACTATTTCTTAGGGGTAAATAATAAGTTCCAGAAAGTTGTAAGACCTTAAAATAATGTTGATTTTGATTATTTACTTGAACGGTTCGATCTGCATAACCCGAGATTGCAGTATATTGGTAAACATATTTCTCTTTCAACATAAAATAGCTGGAAAGGCCTGCGTTTAAATCGAACGATGATTTTTTATTCGAAAAGATTTGATAAGACAGGCTAAGTGGAACTTCCAAAATATTACAGGTTGCATTGATATTCGTAATCAATGGAATAAATTGTGGCTTAATATTTTGATATTGATAAGGAGTTGCCGAGTAGTTTTTTATGCCATAATTTACACCAAGCGAAAGATTGAATTTTTTTAACTTTCCAGAAAAACTGATTCCACCATTGAAATTGCCTTTGACTTTATTCAAACTACCAGCAGTATTAAATTCTGGTCCAGCATTAAAACCTAAACTCCAAGTTACTTTAGAATGCACCATACTTGGTTTTGTCCCTGATTTTGCTTCTGTTAAAGCCTTTTGATAAAGAATAGGTTTAATTATTAACTCGTTTGATACACCCGAATTTTCTGTAAAATAAATTGGTTGTTCTCTTTTTATTAAAGATATTTCTTTTTCATTTTTAACAATCTCAACCGTAGATTTCGTTAATATCTCGTTTAAAGCAATTGACGCATTATCTAAAATTCTATCTTGCTTCTTTTGAGGTTTTCTATCATTGCCTCTTGGAGTATCAGCCTTAACGAAATTATTTTTAGAGGAGGGGGTAGTGGTTAATTTTTCAGAATTTATAATTGGCTGATTTGTTGTGACTTTATTTAACTTTTCTTGTAAACTATCATTTTTAAAAGCTTTATTCCCAGGTTTCAAAAACTCATTTTTGGTGGTGTAATTTTTTTCTGTTCCCTTTCCATCCCACCTGTCACTCTTTAATAGTAACCATCCAAAACTTAAAATTCCTAAAAATAAGACAGCTGCACTCAAGTAATAGAAGGCGAAACGACGTTTACGTTTATTAAGCCTTCCCTCCATATCCGCCCAAGCGGCTTCATTAAATGCTGGCTCCTCACCAACGCTTTTTGCTTTACTTTTAAAAAGCTTGTCTAATTCATCATCTTCAAAATCGAGTTTCATTTCAACCTGTTTTTAAATCATCCATTTCTAAAATCATCACTCGTAATTGTTGTCTGGCCTTAAATAAGTTTGATTTTGAAGTTCCTTCGCTAATCGAAAGTTGATCTGCTATTTCCTGATGAGAGAAACCATCAATTACAAAAAGATTAAAAACTGTCCGATAAGCAACTGAAAGTCTTTGAACCAATTTCACTAAATCTTGATAGTGTAGATTAGCTAGAATGTGATCCTTTTCATGTAAATCAATCGCATTTTCAATATTTTCCATTCGTTGTAGTTTTATTTTTTTGCGATAATGGTCTATCGCAGTATGAATCATCACAGTGCTCAACCAACTTTTAAACGAACGCCTCGATTCGTATAAATCTAACTTGGTAAAAACTTTCATAAAACCATCATTCACCAATTCTAAAGCCTCGTCCCTATCATTGGCGTAACGTAAACAAATCTTCATCGAGTAGCCATAGTAGAGCTGATAAAGCATTCTTTGTGCCTTTCGTTGTTTCTTTCTACAACCATCAATAATTTGCAGCTCGTCTTTGTACTCCAATGTTTAAGGTTTTAAGCAATTACGGTATTAAAAGCTAAAAGGTTGCTTATAGGTTTTTTTTGAAAAGGTATTTTGTATAATTATTACCTTCAGTCACTCTTTCCCTAAAGGTCAATTTGGATTTCGAAAAACGAAACCTAACTCAGCAATCAGTACTTTACATTCAATCGGATTTAAAATACGAGCTTTTATAATTGATCAATTTTTTTACTGGAATTCATAGAAAAGAAGCTCCTGTTTTATTCAAACAGATTCCTTTTTAAGGAATATACATTAATAATCAAAGGGTAATATAGAAGAGCCTTCACTTACAAAGTGTTTATTATGACCCTAAAATAAGTTGAGAGATCAACACTTAATGGTGTGGTATTTCAATTCGTTTAACATGATGAAATTTCTTAATTTGATAAATTTTGTTGTAACCACTTCTATGGAATTGACTTTGTCAATGAGAGGGTTTTACTAAATCTCGTTTATTTAAACTAATTCTAAATAATTTTGTGAGTTTAATTAGGATTGATATATTTGCACTGTTTATAATTAATCTAAATAAGAACAATGAAAAATATATTTCTTTTAAGTATTGCAAGTTTAGCTTTAATGAGTGTTTCTTGTCAAAAAAATGATGACACCTCTATTCAATTAAGGACTAAGATAGATGTTAGCAAAATCACTACATCAACTCCTTATACAAGTACATTTTTAGATGCTTCTAATAAAAGTACTGTGGATTTTTCTCTTGGAAATAGCAAACTAGAAATGTTTAAAGGTTTAAATTCCTACATCAATCTTAATAAAACACAAGCCATTAGTGCAGATGTTTCTAAAAATCTTTATGCCAATTCAGGAAGCCCATTTACACCAGATATCAGTTCAAATTTTACCTCTTTAAATGCGGTAAGTTTTAGTTTAAAAGCTGTTTCAGCATCCTCCTTTTCAACTACAGACGCTAATTTGGTAAGACAAAAAATTGAGGCAGATTTAATTACTAATGCAGCACTGGGCAATGCTTACACCGTAACTGCCAGCAATGGGGTTGCCGGTAAATTGGGTACTTATATGGTAAATGCTAAAGGAATTGAAGTTGCACAAATAATACAGAAGGGCTTAATTGGTGCCTTCCAGATAGATTATATTAATAATGTTTTGTTAAACGCGGGCTTAAATGCACCTAACTCTCAACCAGTTGATGGTAAAAATTATACTCAATTGGAGCAAAATTGGGATCAAGCTTACGCTGTTTTAACTCCAAATTCTATTTATTTAGAAGGTTCTACAGACGCCGTAAGGGTAACATCTGAATTTGGACTAGGGTCTTACGTTTGGGAATACAATAAGACAAATTACAGCAATGTTTACTTAGCATTCTTAAAGGGGAGAGTTGCTATCGTAAATAACGACAGAGTTGAGCTTGAAAAGCAAGCTTTATTTATCAGAACTCAGTTTGAAATAGCGATTGCGAATGCTGCTTTAGGTTATTTAGCCAAATGGGGAACATCAACTACAGACGCTTCTAGGGCACATGCTATTTCTGAAGGTTTAGGTTTTATTTATTCACTAAGATTCTGCAAAACGTATCAAGCAGATGTGAAATTCTCTGATGATATTCTTAATGCTTTAATAGGTTCGGCAAATGGCTTTTGGGATTTAACTCCTGCAAAGATTAATACTGCAACAGTAGCAATTAAAACTAAGTTTAATATAAACTAATTTGACTGAATATGAAGTTGTTATCTGCGTCACCATTGAAATATACATTAGTAGGGATAATTTTAGTAGTAACGGTTTTTGCTTGCTCTAAATCAGTAGAAAACCCAACTAAAAACAATACCAATGAAACTGATAGAAAGGCCTTATTATCAAATTTAAGTGATCAAATTATTTTGCCAGCTTACACCGATTTTAAAATACAATTTGATGATATGCTTGCAAAGGCTGATGCCTTTACCCTAAATCCAAACACAACAAATTTAATAGCCTTTAGGGCAAGCTGGCGAGTTGCATACATCAATTGGCAAAAGGTAGAAATGTTTGATTTTGGTCCAGCGCAAACCTATGCAATTAGAGCCCATTTCAATATTTACCCTACCAATGTGTCAACGATAGAAAATAATATAGCTTCTGGAAATACAAATTTAGAAGTACCCGCCTCTTATGCTGCACAAGGTTTTCCGGCTATAGATTATTTAATCAATGGTATTGGCGTTAACGATACGGAAATTGTTGCAGCATATACCACAGCAACTGATGCGGCAAAAAAAATCAACTATTTAAAACGCATTACCAACCAAATGAGTAATGTTTTTAATCAGGTGTTAACCGCTTGGAAAGGTGATTTTGCTACAACCTTTAAGTCTAAAACAGCTATTGATGCAGGGTCCTCAACTTCTACTTTAATTAACGGCTACATTTTAAATTTTGAAAGATATATTAGAGCTGGAAAAATTGGTATTCCTGCTGGAAGTATGACGCCAGGGAACAAATTTCCGGAAAAAGTAGAAGCCTTATATACCAAAGATTTGGCATTGACATTGGCTAAAACAGCTCAAACAGCAAGTTATGATTTCTTTCTAGGAAAAAGTTACCAAAACCAAACGATAGGTTATTCCATTAAAAGTTACCTAGATGCATTAAATGTTAAAGATGCCACATCCGGAAAGTTATTATCAGAAATTATCACTCAACAGTTTGAAGTAATAAATGCAAAGCTAAACGGTTTGCAAAACAATCTTTACAGCGAGGTGAATAACAACAACTCAAAAATGATTGATACCTACAACGAAATGCAGAAACTAGTAAGGTTGTTAAAGGTAGATATGACATCGGCTATGAGTATTACCATTACCTATACCGATAACGACGGCGATTAATCAATCAAGTTTGATAAGCCGATATTTAAAAAAAACAACGCATGCAGCTCCGCTAGCTATTTTTAGAATAGTTACAGGTTGCATGTTGTTTTTAAGTTTAGCCAGGTTTTGGGCTAACGGCTGGATAGAGGAGCTATACATTAAGCCCAAATATTTTTTTGGTTTTTATGGTTTTGAGTATATAAAACCTTTAGGAAACTACACCTACATTATATTTATGGTTTGTGCTGTAGCTGCTATTTTAGTAGCTATTGGTTTGTGGTACAGGGCAGCTATTTTTGCACTTTTCTTGAGTTTTACTTACATAGAGTTAATGGATAAATCCACTTATCTCAACCATTATTACTTTACCAGTTTGGTGCTTTTCTTATTGATGTTTTTGCCTGCACATCGTTATTTTTCTGTTGATGCCTATCGTAATAAATCATTAAACGTCGAATTTATTCCTCAATGGAATTTAGATGTTATTAAATTTTTGGTATTGATATTATATTTATATGCTGGCTTAGCCAAACTAAATTCCGACTGGCTATTAAATGCGTTGCCCTTAAAAATTTGGTTGCCTGCCCGTAATGATATGCCAATGATTGGCTGGTTGTTTAATTACAAAGTCACTGCCTATATTTTTGTTTGGATAGGTTGCATTTATGATTTAAGCATTGGATTTTTATTATGGAACAGGAGAACAAGGCTTATCTCTTACCTCTCTGTAATCATATTTCATTTTTTGACTGCTATACTTTTCCCCATTGGGATGTTTCCATACATTATGATGGTTACCGCATTGATCTTTTTTTCTGCTCAATTCCATCAAAACATCATCAATTTATTGAACAGATGGCTAAAATTACCAGCTGAGTTTGTACAAAACCAACAAACTTTTAGGTACACACCTTTCGGATTAAAGTTTAGAATTGCTGTTCTTTCCATTTTCTTTTTTTTTCAAATGATTATTCCATTTAGATACATGCTTTATCCACAAGAATTATTTTGGGCCGAGGAAGGTTATAGGTTCTCTTGGCGAGTGATGTTAATGGAGAAAGCAGGCTACGCTCAGTTTACAGTTAAAGGTGAAAACGGAAAGGCAATAGTTGTGAATAACCGCGATTTTTTAACCGTTTTGCAAGAAAAAATGATGAGTACCCAACCCGATTTTATTTTGCAATACGCCCATTTGTTAAGAGATTATTACCACGAGAATGGTTATCCAAACCCACAAGTTTTTGCTGATGTTTATGTGAGCTTGAATGGCCGATTGGGTCAAACTTTTGTTAATCCGCAAATAGATTTGGCTAAAGAAAAGGAATCTTTTACACCTAAAAATTGGATTTTACCCCTTAACGATGAGATTAAAGGCTTTTAATATTTTATTTTTAATACTGTTTTCAAATGTATGCTTTGCGCAATTTACTTTAAAAGGCAAAGTGGTGAAAGCAGAAAGTGGTTTGGCTGCGGCTGATTGTTTAGTGTATTTAAGCGATGGAAAAAGTAAAACCACTACCAATTCTAAAGGTGAATTTTTGTTTGAGAATTTACCAAACGGTACTTACAATATCATAGCAATTGGAGCTAATTTTAACCAGTCGGTGGTTAATGCTATCATTAATAATCAAAATGTTTATGTAGAGATGAAGCTCAATAATAATCCAAAAGAATTAGAGGAGATTATTGTAAAGGAAAAAAAATTAGGGAGCGGTTTCAGCCATTTACGCGGGGTAGAGGGTTTTGCTATTTATGAAGGCAAAAAATCTGAATTGATAAAAGTTGCTGATCTAACAGCCAATTTAGCCACCAACAATGCCAGACAGGTTTATGCAAAAGTAGCAGGTTTAAACATTTGGGAGAATGATGGAGCTGGATTGCAATTGAGTATTGGTGGACGAGGTTTAGATCCAAATCGTTCATCTAATTTTAATGTCAGACAAAACGGTTATGACATTAGTGCCGATGCTTTGGGTTACCCCGAAAGTTATTACACGCCGCCCGTAGAAGCTTTAGAAGAAATACAAATTGTTAGGGGTGCGGCTTCGTTACAATACGGCACTCAGTTTGGAGGCTTAATTAATTTTGTAATGAAAAAGCCCGAGAAAGACAAACAAATCAGTTTAACGGCGAGTCAAACTATTGGTTCTTATGATTTCCTCAATACATTCATCAGCGCAAGCGGCACAAAAGATAAATTAAGTTATTATACTTTTTATCAGCATAAACAAGGTAAAGGCTGGCGTCCAAATTCTAATTTTAATGCAAATACAGCTTATGCAAATGTGAATTATCAATTTGATATCAAAACAAAAATTGGGTTAGATTTTACGCATACAGCTTATTTGGCACAACAACCCGGTGGCTTAACAGATGAATTATTTGCTATAGATGCCAGGCAAAGTAACCGCCAACGAAACTGGTTTAAAGTAGATTGGAACTTATATGCTTTACACTTAAATCATAAGTTTAACCAAAAAAATGAGTTTAACTTTAGGTTTTTTGGTTTAGCAGCTTCGAGATACTCAGTAGGATTTAGGCCTAACCGTGTGGCAACAATAGATGATAATGGTCCCAGAGATTTAATTAAGGGAGATTTTGATAATTGGGGGTTAGAGTCGCGGTATTTAAAAAGATATAACTTCTTGAAAAAACCATCGGTATTGTTAGTAGGAATAAGGTACTATCATGGCTTTAACCATGCAGTGCAAGGCGAGGGAAGCAATGGGAAAGATGCGGATTTTAATTTTGTAAACCCCGACCAATTAACGCAAAACGATTACGACTTTCCTAATAGAAATACGTCACTTTTTGCTGAGAATATTTTCAATATCAGTTCTCAATTTAGCATTACACCGGGCATCAGATTCGAGAATATCAATACCAAAGCAGCAGGATATTACAGAAATATTGTAAAAGACAATGCCGGAAACATTATTTTAAACGAGAGAATAGACGAAAAAAGAAACAGTCCAAGAAATTTTGTAATAGCGGGTTTAGGCTTGAGCTTAAAGCCAAATGCGGTAATAAATGTTTATGGAAATTTCTCCCAAAATTATCGTTCAATCACTTTTAGTGATATAAGAATTGCCAATCCATCGGCAGTGGTGGATCCAAATTTACAAGATGAAAAAGGTTATTCTATAGATTTAGGAGTGAGAAGCGAACAAACCGATTTTATCAATTATGATGTCAGTCTTTTTTATCTGAATTATAACAACAGGATTGGCGAGGTTCAATTTGCCGATGCCAATAATAGAATTAAAAGAAACCGCACTAACATTGGGCAAGCCATAATTTATGGTTTAGAAAGCTATGTTGAACTAGATATTTTACCCGCTTTTGGAAAAGAAGAAAGTGTTTTTAAAACTGTAATATTCTCTAATGCCGCATTTATAAAATCTGAATACGCAAAAAGCCAGTTGCCTGGAGTGCAAGGTAAACAGGTGGAGTTTGTTCCGTCGGTTAACATCAAAACAGGATTAAAATTTGCCTATAAAAAGTTTAAAGCATCTTATCAGTATAGTTACTTATCAAGGCAATTCACAGATGCTACAAATGCCACAGAAGGAGGTGTCGCTGCGGTAATTGGAGAAGTTCCAGCCTATCAAATTATGGATTTTAGCTCCTCTTATCAATTTAAAAAATTCGCCCTTGAAGCCAGCGTGAATAATTTAGCCAACCAAATATATTTTACCAGAAGGGCAACAGGTTACCCAGGTCCAGGGATTCTGCCATCTGATGGGAGAGGATTCTTTTTAACATTACAGTATAAATTCTAGGATGATGGCAGATTTTATTTCTAGTCGAGTAACCTTCTGAGAAGATGTGCCAGTTTGGTGTTAACTCATTTCGTAAGAAAATTGGATTAACCGAATCACTTCTTGGTCTAAATCATCAAAATCATGTAATCGGATGTTGGTTTCAAATTTCCCACTCCAAGCAACAGATTTATAAATTGGAAACTCTTCAGAATAGTAAGGAAGGTAAAATTTTAAATCGAGCTCTTTTTTCATAGGTTTTATCACCAAAAAAGTTTTGTGATGTACAAAAACGATACATTTTTTAGTTGCACTGTAAGCTAAATCAGGCCAATCAATGAGCTCTGCTAAAAGCTTCTCAAATAAAAAACTCACTTGCTTTTCTTTTTCTTCAAATAATGAATCGAGGTCAACTTTAGCGCAATAATGCCATTGTTTTACACTTCGTATTGTTCTTCCGCATTTAAGGCAAGTTTCCATTTTTCAATATTTGATTTTGCATCACAATTTTAAAACATTAAAATAGTTAAATTTGAAATTATTTGTCGTTTTCTTTTACTTAGCTATTATCAATAGATTTTAACAAACATTCATGTCCAACAATAATAATTTCTTAAAAATCACTTGTTTTAGTCTTTTGCTTTTCGCCTTCGCCTGTAAAGAAAAAACAGGAAGTAGTACTAGTTCATCTTATTTTTCAACCCCAGAAACTGGAGAAGTTTTAAAAGCTGGTGATAATGTAACTTTGAAAGTTAATTTTTCTGATCCATTGGTAGATTCTGTTCAATATTTTATTGATGATTTAAAAGTTAAAAGTTCAATGGATACCAATAAAGTACAAATCGATACAAAAGGTTTTGCTTTGGGGAGTAGATTAATTACTGCTAAAATTTTCAGAAAAGGTGTAGAAGAAAACGCAACCACTAACATTGTTCTATTAAGCGCTATAACGCCAGCTCAATATGGCTATAAAATCATCAGATCATTTCCACACTCAACAGATGTCTATACCGAAGGCTTAGAATATCATGATGGCTTTTTGTATGAAAGTGCTGGAGATTACGGTCATTCAGCTTTATTAAAAGAAACTTTGGATGGAAAAGTAGTGCAAAAACAAACATTAGATTCAAAATATTTTGGAGAAGGAATCACGGTTGTAGGGGATAAGATTATTCAATTGACGTATAAAGAAAAAGTAGGGTTCGAGTATGATAAAGCTACATTTAAGTTATTGAAAACTTTCCCATACAACCACGCAAACGAAGGCTGGGGATTGTACTATGATGGAAATATAATTTATAATACCGATGGAAGCAATCGGATATTTATGTTGGATAAAAATACCTATCAATCTAAAGGTTATATAGAAGTTTATGATGATAAAGGTCCGGTTACGCAATTAAACGAATTGGAATTAATTGACGGTAAATTGTACACAAATATTTATACATCTGATTCTATTGCCATTATTAATCCCAAAAGTGGAGCAGTTGAAGCTTATATCAATATGAAGGGCTTGCCTCATGGTCCTTTAGCAGAGCCCGATCAGGATGTTTTGAATGGAATAGCATATGATGCAACTGGTAAGAGATTATTTGTAACCGGCAAGAAATGGGATAAATTGTTCCAGATTGAAGTAGTAAAGAAGTAGGAGATGCTCAAAACAAAAAAAGCCTTTCGATCAATCGAATGGCTTTTTTATGCTCAAACCTTCTTGAATTAACTTAAGATTTTCTCCATTCTTTATATAGATTGATTAATCCATTTGTAGAACTATCATGAGAGTTTACGATGTCATCAGCTTGTAATTCAGGTAAAATTTTACCTGCCAATTGCTTGCCTAACTCTACTCCCCATTGGTCGAAACTAAAGATATTCCAAATGATACCTTGAACAAATATCTTATGTTCGTACATCGCAATTAAAGAGCCTAAAACCTTTGGGGTTATTTTTCTAACCAAGATAGAATTGGTTGGGCGATTACCTTCAAAAACTTTAAACGGAGCAATAGTTTTAATCTCTTTTTCTGATTTTCCTTTTAATTCAGCAATTACCTCTTCCTCGGTTTTACCGTTCATTAATGCTTCGGTTTGAGCAAAAAAGTTCGACAATAATATTTCATGATGCTCACCCAATGGATTATGTGATTGTGCTGGAGCAATAAAATCGCAAGGAATTAATTTAGTTCCTTGATGAATCAATTGGTAAAAAGCATGTTGACCATTTGTACCTGGCTCGCCCCAAATTACTGGTCCGGTTTGGTAATTAACATTATCACCATTTCTGTCCACATGCTTGCCATTACTTTCCATATCACCTTGTTGGAAATAGGCAGCAAAACGATGCATGTATTGGTCGTAAGGTAAAATAGCTTCGGTTTCAGCCTCGAAAAAGTTGTTATACCAAATCCCAATTAAAGCTAAAATTACTGGGATATTTTGTTCAAATTCTGTTTCTCTAAAATGATTGTCCATTTCATGAGCACCGGTTAGCAATTCTTCAAAATTTTCGAAGCCAATGGATAATACAATAGGCATTCCGATAGCGCTCCATAAAGAGTACCGGCCGCCAACCCAATCCCAAAAGCCAAACATATTTTCGGTGTCAATCCCAAATTTTCCAACACCATCAGCATTGGTAGATAACGCTGCAAAATGTTTAGCTACATCCACATCCACAGCTCCGCTAGCTAAAAACCAATCTCTTGCAGAGTGCGCATTGGACATGGTTTCTTGTGTAGTGAATGTTTTAGAAGCGATTAGAAATAAAGTAGTTTCGGGATCGACTTTTTTCAAAGTTTCTACAATATGAGTGCCATCCACATTGGAAACAAAATGAAGATTTAAGTGATTTTTATAAGCTTTTAAAGCTTCGGTAACCATCACTGGGCCTAAATCAGAACCACCAATACCAATATTTACCACATCGGTGATTGCTTTGCCAGTATAACCTTTCCATGAACCTGAAATAATAGCTTCAGAGAATTTCTTCATTTTGGCTAAAACATCATTCACCTCAGGCATTACGTTTACGCCATCTACTAAAACGGGTGTATTACTTCTGTTCCTTAATGCAGTATGCAGTACGGCTCTGTCTTCGGTTTCGTTAATTTTTTCTCCATTAAACATGGAGTTTATGGCATTTCCAATTTCACATTCTTTGGCTAATTGGGTTAATAGCGCCATTGTACGTTCATCAATTCTATTCTTGGAATAGTCTAAAAAGATATCGTTAAATTGAACAGAGAATTTATTAAAACGCTCTTTATCGTTTTCAAAAAGTTCTTTTAAATGGATTTCTGTAATCTCTACAAAGTGATCTAAAAGATAATCGTAAGCTTGAGTTTGTGTGAAATTTATTTTTGAAAGCATGAGGATATATTTTTTGTAAAGATAAAATTTTACCTGTTTTACTCAGGTTAATTTTATAAAGAATACAAAAATTGGGCTACAATTTATTATCATTCGCTTTTTCATTGCTCAATTATTAAATTGCATTATTGATAAAATCAGCACTCAAATTAAATTATGACAAAAAAAATGATAATCGTTTTGTTGTTGGGCATAAGCACTCAGCTTTACGCCCAAAACAAAATAGATGATGTGAAAACTTTTACGCTCAAAAATGGGATGAAGTTTTTGGTTTTGGAAGACAATTCCATTCCTAATGCAAATATGTATCTGTTCTATCATGTAGGGTCAAGAAATGAGCATCCTGGTATTACTGGACTTTCGCACTTTTTTGAGCACATGATGTTTAATGGCGCAAAAAAATATGGTCCAAAAATGTTTGACCGTACCATGGAATTTAATGGTGGAGCAAACAATGCATATACTACTGAGAACGTAACGGTTTATACAGATTGGTTTCCAGCGAATGCTTTAGAGACTATTTTTGATTTAGAATCTGATAGGATAGAAAACTTAGCCATTGATCCAAAATATGTTCAATCTGAAAGAGAAGTAGTATTATCTGAACGTAGTACAGGTTTAGAAAACTCGCCTTGGAGAACCTTGGGCGAACAAGTAAGCGCAACGGCTTTTCAAGAGCATCCTTATCATTGGAGCGTTATTGGCTATGAGGAGGATATTAAAAATTGGACGAAAGAAGATTTGGAATTGTACTTTAAAACTTATTATGCACCAAATAACTGTACGGTAGTGGTTTCAGGAAATGTGAAGTTGGAAGAAGTAAAGCGTTTGGCTGAGAAATATATGACGCCAATTCCAGCACAAAAACCTGGTCCGGAGGTGCATTTAGTGGAGCCAAAACAAACTGGTGAAAGAAGAGTAACGGTGCAAAAGCAAGTGGGTTCCCCGTACATGATGATTGCTTATCATGTGCCGAATTCTAAAGACAAGGATTACTACGCCTTAGATATTTTAAGCTCAATTTTAACCAATGGCAACTCCTCTAGATTGTATTCCTCTTTGGTTGATGACAAGCAGCTAGCTACTAATATTTTTTCAGGTTATGGTGAAAGTTTCGACCCAACTTTATTTCAGGTTTATGTATCCGCAAATAAAGGTGTATCTACAGATGCTATAGAAAATGCAGTTTATGATGAGTTAAATAAAATTGCAAAGGATGGAATCACCGAAAAGGAATTGCAAAAAATTAAAAACCAAAAGCTCATGGAATTTTATCGTTCTATTGAAACCATAAATGGCAAATCAAACAGCTTGGGAACTTATGAGCTTTTCTTTGGTGATTATAAAAAGATGTTTACCGCACCTGATGAATACGCCAAAGTAAGTTTGGATGATGTGAAGAGAGTAGCTAACGAGTATTTTAAAAAATCTAATAGAACTGTTGGAATTTTGAAAGCAAATGTTGAAGAATAGTAAGTTTAAAGTAAAAAGTTATAAGTATAAAGAGGTCTCATATCTCAATACTCAAATCTCATTAACATGAAAAAAATAGTATCAATCATGATGTTAGCCTTTTTAATAATGGCAGCATCTATACAAAAATCAAATGCTCAGGCTGCTTTTAAGGTTCCGGCTTATGAAAAAATCATCTTAAAAAATGGATTAGTGATTTATTTAATGGAGCAGCATGAAGTACCAACTATTAGTATTTCGGCAGTCATTCCTGCTGGGGCAATTTACGATGGAGATAAAAGTGGCTTAGCTTCTTTTACTGCCGATGGTTTGCAATACGGCACAAAAAGTTACACCAAAGCACAAATTGAAGAACAGCTCGATTTTTTAGGAGCTTCTTTAAATACTTATGCCAGCAAAGAATCTGCTGGTTTATCAGCTAAGTTTGCCAAAGTAGATCAGGATAAAGTTTTACCTATAATTAAGGAAGTTTTGTTGTCACCTTCTTTTAACGAAGAAGAATTTGAAAAAGAAAAAGTCAGAGGATTACAACAATTAGAAAGAGCCAAAGAAAGCCCAAGAAATGTGATAGGAAATTACTGGGATAAATTTATTTATGGTGATCATCCTTATGCAAACCCAACTTCTGGTAAACCCAGTACTATAAAAAATATTACTGCAGCAGATTTGAAAGCTTTTTATGCTCAAAATTATATTCCTAATGGCTCGGCAGTAGCCATTGTTGGTGATTTTAATTCAAAGGCGATGAAAGATAAAATCTCTAAATTATTAGGAGATTGGAAGAAAGGAAAAGAGAATAGTATGAAGATTTCTGAACCTGAACCCATACCAAATAAAGCTAGAGTTTTATTGGTGAATAAAGATGATGCTCGCGAAACGACCATGTACATCGGTGGTAAAGGAATTAATAGAAATAACCCAGATTTTGTAGCTATACAAGTAATAAATACCGTTTTAGGAGGGAGATTTACATCATGGTTAAATGACGAGTTAAGGGTAAATTCGGGTTTAACTTATGGTGCTAGTAGTCGGTTCTCTCCTCTAAAAAATGCAGGAACATTTTATGTAACTACTTTTACTGCTACAAAAACTACAGAACCTACCATTGATAAGACGTTAGAAGTTTTAAAGAAGATGAAGGATAAAGGAATTGATGATGAAACTTTAACATCAGCAAAGAACTATGTAAACGGACAATTTCCTCCTGATTACGAAACTTCTGGGGAGTTAGCAGGTTTGCTTACACAGATGTTCTGGTATGGTTTTGATGAATCTTACATCAATAATTTTCAATCTAATGTAAACGGATTAACATCGGCTAAAGCCAAAGAAATTGGTGGTAAATATTTCCCTTTTGACAACTTACAATTTCTGTTTGTGGGTAAAGCTGCGGATATCAAGGCCATTGTACAAAAATATGGTGAGGTCACTGAGAAAGAAATCAAAGCCGACGGATTTTAGAATGGCTATAATTTGAAAAGAAAGTGACTTCATAAAAGAGGTCACTTTTTTTATGTCTAAAATCGAACAATCAATTACCAAAACTTTATCAGAGAAGATTATATTAACGTAGTTAAATCTAAAGATAATTGCTGATATCACAACTGATTTTAAGTAATCATTGAATGCTAGTTAAAGCTCCCAAATTCACGTTGCTTTTTTGTTAAAGGGTATTTAATTTTTAAGTTAAGTAACGCATAAACTCTTCTCTCGAAATCATCCTTGCGCCTAAACTTTCTAAATGTTCTGCGTATATTTGACAATCAATTAGTTTAATATTTGCATTTTGGCAAAGCCAGATCAATGCTGTTTTAGAGGCATTACTTTTTTTAGAAAACATAGATTCACCACAAAAAACCCGATTGATTAACACCCCATAAAGTCCGCCTACCAATTCTTTATTTTCCCAAACTTCGATAGAATGTGCATAGCCAAATCGATGAAGATCGAGATAAGCTTGTTGCATATTATTGGTAATCCAGGTTCCATCCTGTCCTAATCTTTTAGCATAGGCGCAAGCTTCAATTACTTTTTCAAAAGCCTGATTATAGGTGACGGTAAACTTTTTTGAATTTAATACCTTTTTCATACTCTTACTGATTTTTATTTCTTCAGGAAAGATTACGCAGCGCACATGAGGACTATACCATAGGATAGGATTTTCTTCATTAAACCATGGAAAAATCCCATTTTCATAAGCTAAAATCAATCTTTCTTTTGATAAATCTCCGCCAACTGCAAGTAAGCCATCTTCTTCTGCTAAAGCAGGATTTGGAAAAATAAGCTCATTGGTGAGATTAAGTATCATGAAATTTTAAATCAAAGATTAAACCTTTTCTTGATGAGGAAGTCTTAAAAGTAATTCTAAGATTTCAAAAGAGATTAAGATTTCAGGTTAAATTTAGTTTTTGGTTTAAGCCACTCTGTGATTAAGGGTGGCTTTTTTTAATTTAACCTTCTCAATAATTGCTCTTCTACTTTATTGAAAAGTTCAAGAGGCTTTAGCTGCCTCCAATTTAATTCGTCTAATTTACCTCCAAAGTTAATGTAGTAATCAATGTTATTTTGTTTAAACTCGTCAATTACGTGTTCTCTAAAATTAATTCCTGCTATCCATCCATCTTCAACATCTTGAAACCATTCCTCATAATAGCAATCATCAGAAGAATGAAAATTAAGTACATTTTCACCAATCAAGATAAATTTATTAATCCCCTGATTGATAATTGATTCTATAATCTCTCGTTTCAAAGTCATGATGTCATTATCAATAGCATCATTCCACTCGCCAATTAATTCGATAATGGCATAGTTTATATCATAATCTACAAAAAGAACTTTTAAATAGAGGGTGTTAGATCCAAAATAATCCCATTGAGGATGAATTAGATAATTATAAATTTGTTTATCGAATTCGAATTCATTGTATTGAGTTTGGTAGAAAGGGGAACGATCATCTTCTGCCGCTATATAATCGTCTCGCCAGCGAAAATAGGGTTCAATTTCATGCATATTATTCTAAAGTTGCCATGTAGGCTTCAACAGCTTTTCTTACGCTGCCGTGTTTGTCTAACAATTGAGAAGAACTTTCTTCATTTAATCCAGTTTCTTTCATCACCATTTTAGTTGCTCTGTTTACTAATTTAGTATTAGTCAACTGCATATCTACCATTTTGTTTCCTTTTACCCTGCCCAATTTTATCATCACTGTAGTGCTGATCATATTAAGCACTAATTTTTGTGCAGTGCCAGCTTTCATACGGGTAGATCCGGTTAAATATTCGGGACCAACGACTACTTCAACCGGGAATTGAGAATTAGCTGCAATAGGACTGTTTGCGTTACAAACAATACAGCCAGTAACTAATCCATGTTTATTTGCCTGCTTTAATCCACCAACTACATAAGGTGTTGTTCCGGATGCTGCTATACCAACTAAAGCGTCTTTATCAGAAATTTGATATTTAGTCAAGTCTTTCCAAGCTTGTTTGGGGTCATCCTCTGCATTTTCAACTGCTTTTCTTATCGCAGTATCTCCACCAGCAATTAATCCTAAAACCCAATCAAATGGAACACCAAACGTTGGCGGGCATTCTGAAGCATCAAGAACACCTAATCGGCCACTAGTCCCAGCGCCAATATAAAACAACCTCCCGCCCAATTTCATTTTTTCGGTGATGGCATCAGCCAATAAATGGATTTGAGGGATCACTTTTTGAACTGCAAGTGCTACGGTTTGATCTTCTTTATTAATATTTTGTAAAATCTCGAGTGTTGATTTTTTATCTAAATCAGTATAAAGAGAGTCTTGTTCGGTAATTTCGGTCATATGGGTTGGGAATCTATACTTTGTAAAATTCGTAAAATATCTAGACAAAAAAATATCTTTTGAAAAAAATCGGCATTCTCCAGAAAAAAAATAAAAAAGCAGAAGAAAAACGCACAATTAGTTTGCTTTCCAAGTCTTTTTAAAAGAGAATAATTAGTTAATTTGTCTCAGAATGTCAGAATCTAAAAATCATTACTTAAAGTACGCTATTATAGCAATTATAGCAAGTTTGTTTGGTGTAATTGTAGGAGCAATTTATCAACAAAATTTAAGTGATGCTAATGGAGGTAGTTTTCCTTCCTTTTCACTTCACTCTAATGACAAGTTAGATAAGATTTTGAGAGTGGTTAAAAATAATTATGTAGACTCTGTTAATACCGATTCTTTGGAAGAATTAGCAATTAGTGATATTTTAAATAGTCTCGATCCTCATTCGGTTTATTTACCACCGTCAGACGCAAAGCATCAAAATGAGAGCTTGGAGGGTAATTTTGATGGTATTGGAATTGAATATTATATTTTAAACGATACACTTTTTGTAACACATGTTAGGGAAGCAGGCCCTTCATTTAAAGCCGGTCTGCTTAAAGGCGATAAAATTATCGCGGTTAATGGCCAGGGTTTAAAAGGGGATGGATTATTATCAAATAATATTGTTAATAAGTTAAGAGGGAAAAGAGGGAGTAGTGTAAAAGTCTCTATTATAAGAAAAGGAGTAGCGCAACCCAAGCAATTCGAAATAGTACGTGATAGAATTGTAGTGAGTAGCATTGACGTATCTTATTTAATGCAGGGTTCTTTGGTTGGGTTTATTAAAATAGGCAAGTTTGGAGCGAATACTGATGAAGATTTTAGCGATGCATTGAACCAATTGCAGAAAAACGGAATGAAGAGCCTGATCTTAGATTTGAGAGGAAATGGCGGAGGGTATTTAAGTGCTGCTACAGCTTTGGCAGATCAATTTCTTCCCGACGGAAAGTTGATTGTGTACACAAAAGGTTTACATGAGCCTAGAACCGATTATAAGGCAACAAAAGAAGGAAGTTTTGAAAACGGTAAATTGATCATCTTGATTGATGAAGGAACCGCATCAGCAAGTGAAATTGTAACTGGAGCTTTACAAGATTTAGATCGAGCAACCATTATCGGCCGTCGTTCTTTTGGCAAAGGACTGGTGCAAGAGCAGTTTGGCTTTGGAGATGGTTCTGCAATGAATCTAACCATTGCCAGATATTACACCCCATCTGGTCGTTCTATTCAAAAATCATACAACGATGGTTTTGATACCTACCGAGATGAAATAAACCATCGTTTTGAGCATGGAGATTATGTTTCATTAGATAGTGCATTAACGGATAGCACTTTTAGTGAAAATCATAAAATATATAAAACTACCAAAGGAAGAACTGTTTACGGCGGAGGTGGAATTATGCCAGATATTTTTATTCCGTTAGATACTTCTAAAATCACTCCCTTTTTCAAATCAGTTCAACGCAGTTCTGTAATTCCCCAATTTGTTTATGGATTTTTAATCAATAAACCTGAGGTTCAAAAATTTAAAAATGCGAATGATTTTTTAAATGGATTTAAGATTTCTGATGCTGACTTTCAGCGATTTTTAGCCTATTGCAAGCAAAAGAAAATACCGATTAATTTAAGTGATGCAAAAATCTCAAAGTCGCTAATAGTGGTTCAGTTGGAAGCGCTATTGGCGAGGTATTATTTTGATGAGGAAGGATTTTATAGAATTTTTAATAAGGATGACGATTTTATTAAAAAAGCCTTAGATAAAATAAAAAGCCCGGCGTAAACCAGGCTTTATTTTTTACTTAATACTATCAACTACGGTGCTATCTGCCATGGTAGAATCTGCTAGAGCAGCGTTTAATAAAGAATCTGCCGATGCCTGGTTTAAAGAATCAATTTCTTTTTCTGATTTCTGATTACTGTTGCAAGCCGTAAAACTTAAAGCAACACCTAATACGATTAAAGGGATAAATTTTCTCATTTTTCGTTATTATTTGTTGTTGATTAAACTTGCTAGCGCATTCTGCTTTTAGCCTTATGCATTTAGCTTTTTATTTCTGTCTAAAAAATATTTGTATTGGAACACCTTCAAAGTCAAAATGTTCTCTCAATTTATTTTCGATAAACCTTTTGTAGGGCTCTTTAATATATTGGGGCAAATTACAAAAGAATGCAAACATAGGCGATGTCGCATTAATTTGTGTAATGTATTTAATTTTTATGTGTTTACCTTTTGTGGCTGGTGGTGGTGTTTTTTCTATCAATGGTAATAAGATATCATTCAACTTTGAAGTTGGAATTTTCTTGGTTTTATTGATGTAAACCTTTGCCGCAGCTTCGATTGTTTTGAAGATTCTTTGCTTCTCCGTCACCGATGTGAAAATCATCGGGATATCTGTAAAAGGAGCTAGTTTTTCTTTTATTTTAGTTTCAAACTCTTTAATGGTTTTATGATCTTTTTCAATTAAATCCCATTTATTTACCACAATAACAACACCTTTTTTATTCTTCTCGGCCAGGTGGAAAATATTTACATCCTGAGATTCGATGCCGTCAACGGCATCAATCATCAAAATTACCACATCCGCCTCTTCTAAAGCTTTAATGGTACGCATAACTGAGTAAAACTCAATGTTTTCATGCACCTTGGTTTTCTTACGTAAACCAGCGGTATCAATCAACATAAATTCATGTCCGAACTGATTGTAATGGATATGAATCGAATCTCTTGTTGTGCCAGCTATTTCGGTAACGATATTTCTGTCTTTACCAATTAATGCATTTATCATGGATGATTTACCCACATTCGGGCGACCAACGATTGCGTATTTTGGTAAAGCGTTTTCTTCTTCAGGTACTTCATCAAAATTCTTGATCACTTCATCTAAAAGCTCACCAGTTCCTGATCCACTCATCGAAGAAATACAGTAAATCTCACCTAATCCAAAGCTGTAAAATACAGTAGCATCAGACTGAAGCTGATGATTATCCACTTTATTTACTGCAACAAAAACGGGTTTTTTACTTTTTCTTAAAACTTGGGCAATGTCATCATCCAAATCTGTAATTCCGGTAGTTACATCTACCATAAACACCACAACAGATGCTTCTTCGATAGCAATCATCACCTGCTCTCTAATGGCAGCTTCAAACACATCTTCCGAGTTAGCAACATAGCCTCCGGTATCAATCACAGTAAAGCTTTTATCTGTCCATTCGCCAATACCGTAGTGTCGGTCTCTGGTTACGCCGCTTTGGTCGTCAACAATGGCTTTTCTGGTTTCCGTTAAACGGTTGTATAGGGTAGATTTCCCTACGTTCGGTCTCCCGACGATCGCTAATATATTACTCATAATTTTTTCCCAGCCTTATCATGCCGGCATAATTTTTTTGCAAAGGTAGGTAAATAGTTTTGAGTTAGGAGTTTAAAGTTTGAATTTGAAAAGCAAAGGCTGTAATTCTTAGGTTCCGATAGTCCCGTCCCGATAACGGGATCCGCTCGCTTCCCGACAATTATCGGGACGGGCTTTTGGTTTAATCACTTGCCTGCCGAACAGGTATAGGTTTATTGAACAACCTTTATTGCATGAAAATTAATGCTATTCATTACCTTTAACACTATGCAAAATCAGCTCGCCAAATACAATCAAAACTTTCAGGAAGCATTAAAAACACTTAACGAAAACCAAAGAAAAGCAGTAGATCAAACCGAAGGTCCGGTTTTGGTCATTGCAGGCCCAGGAACAGGTAAAACACAGATTTTAGCAGCTCGTATTGGAAATATTCTGTTAAAAACAGATACGCTCGCTCACAATATTTTGTGTTTAACTTACACCGACGCTGGAGCCATTGCTATGCGAAAGAGGCTTTTTGATTTTATTGGTCCCGAGGCTTATCGTGTAAATATCTATACTTTCCACGCTTTTTGCAATGACATCATTCAAGAGAATT
>JAHJVW010000047.1 GCA_018828585.1 Bacteroidota bacterium | reverse complement strand
ATGGCAACTCCTAATCCTATTAATATTATCTAAACTAGTTGAAACATCTCTTCAATATAACCCTACTAATTTTTACCCTAAAAAACTAAAATGGACTTTTTAAGGCTCGACTAGTTAACCAAAGAACAACAACAAATTAACCCTCAACCAAAGAGCCTCGAATTATATCGGGGCTCTTTTTTTATGAATTGTTTTGCTTTGCGTTAGGGATTGAAATGTATACCGGTCTCAGTGGCTAATGCCTGTGCAGTATGAATGTAAAGCCCGACCCGAGCTTTTGCGGAGGGTAACGCCCAAATGATTTTATTGTTTAGCAGCAGTGAATAATGCTTTTAATTCTGTAGCCTCATCGGGATTCATTTTGCCTCCTAAAATTAACCTTAGTTGACGTCTCCTTAATGCGCCTTCAAAAAGTGCAATTTCTTCTTCAGTTTCGGGAATTAAAGCTGGAACAGGAATGGTTCTACCACTTTGGTCAACAGCAACGAAGGTATAATAAGCTTCGTTCGATTTTACTCGATGACCGGATGGGATATTTTCGGCCCAAACATCTAAACGTACTTCGACCGAAGTATTGAACGCTCGGGTGACTTTAGCGTTGATGGTGACTACATCTCCTAATTTAATAGGGTGTTGAAAGGAAACATTATCTACAGATGCAGTAACTACAATTCTATTACAATGTTTTTGAGCTGATATGGCCGCAGCGATATCCATCCAATGTAATAGACGACCTCCCATTAAATTATTTAAGGTATTGGTATCATTTGGCAATACCAACTCGTTCATAGTAATTAAAGAGTTTTGTGGATTTTTTCCTTTCATATATGTGTTTTAGACTTACAAAGGTAAGATTAATTAAAAGACCTTGAAATTAGTAATTGCGTGGATTGGTTGCAGTATTGAGCTGAGCAAAAGCTATAATCTCATCATAACGTGAACCTGGAGCTCTGTAATAAATTAAGATTTGGTAATTATTTTCTGTTTGATAAAATGAGCCATCAAAAACGAGGTCATCCAATATTTTACCTTCATCAGTTCCCCAAACGTAATGGTAATCGTAAACGCCTTGTTTTAAAGGCATGTCTAATGTAAATTGTTTGTTTTGCACATCATAAGTCATCCGATTTTGACTGTTGAGTTGATAAGCATTAAATTTTCCTACAACATAAGCGAACCCATTTGCATCTGGAGCAGGCGCTTTTAAAGCGAAGTGAATATTTCCATAATCAGCATCGTAGTCATTTGTTGTTCCATCCTGATTGATGATAAAGAAATTTCCATCTTCATCAAATTGATAAGAGTAACTTTTACTATTTACACTTCCGTTAGGAAAGAGAAATATTTCATATAAAGAATCTTTAGTGATTTGTGCAACTCCTTCTGATTTATAACGGAAGCTTCGGGTATCAAAACGTCTGAATTCGTTTCCGGCTTTAAAATCATTGGTTCGGTCATCCGAATAAATGAGTTGATTATTTCTGATGAATAATGGTTTTTCCGTCAACTGAGCTTTATCAGAACGTCCATTTTGCATTACCACAGCTTTGACCTCGAAATAAGGATTTTGGATATTTAAACCAGGGTGAAGAATACTAAAATTAATTTTTTGATATTCTTCCCTTTCTTGTACCAGATTAGACCGAGTAATTTCGGCCTGTAAACTTACTTTTTGGTTAAGAATATAAAACCTTCTGGTCAGCAAAAGTTTCGTGGCATCTCCATCTTCATAAACCTTTAATAAATAATTCCCAGATACTTTAGGGATAACACTAAAATTAGGTAACTCTAAACGGTAGTGTGTATAAGTTTGAAAAGTGTTAAATGATAAACGATAATCATTAATTCGGTCTTCGCCGAAACTTTCTAAATACTCGATAGGCGATAGGAGCGAAGGTTGCCAATTAGCATCACAATGCACCACACTATAATATAAACTATGGCTACCATTTCTTAAATCATCAAAATCTAACCTTAATTTTTCTTGTGTACCTAGTGTGATTAAAGGGAAAGAACCTTTTTTGTTGTCATTATAAAACTCAACACTTTTAATTGCTGAGATATAATTGATATCATCATAAATTAAAGTTGCAGATGGGGCAGTAATAACTTTAACCTTTGGTTTTTTAGGATTTTTTTGAGCAGAACAAGAGGTAGAAAATATAAAGTTGAAAGTTAAAAGTAAAAGGAAAGCCCGAAGTCCAGAGACCGAAGTCGATAGCATCAATCTAATTCCAAGAAAATTGCTTTTTCTTTTCAAACCTAATTTAACTTTTAACTGAAAACTCTAAACCAAAAACTAATTATCCTTCTAAAATCATAATCTCTTCAGCTAATTCTTCCCAATGCAATTGTACTGCGCCAAGTCGTTCTTTTGCTAAAGTATAACGTTCATTCACCTCTTTTAATTTTGTTGGGTTGCTATAGATTTCCTCTTTTGCAATTTCAGTTTCTAATTCTTTAATTGTCTTTTCTTTTTCGGAAATATCCTCTTCAAGCGTTTGTAACTGTTGATTTAGTTTTTTCAAATGCTTTTTCTTTTCTTCTATCTCAGATGGTTTTGGCTCTTCCTTTTTTGACTTCTCCGCTTTTGTAGGTTTTATACCACCTTGCTCTACGCCTTTGTCTCTACGAGCTTGCCATTCTTCATATTCTTGATACGTTCCAGGATATTCTTGGATATCATGACCTTCAATAAACCAAATTTTATTTGCTACATTATCCAAGAAATACCTATCGTGAGAAACAGCTATAAAAGTCCCTTCATACTGTGTTAAAGCCTGAATTAAGATGTTAACCGATTGTATATCTAAGTGGTTGGTAGGCTCATCCAGAATCAAAAAGTTAGAATCTGTAGTTAATGATTTAGCCAAAGCCACTCTTGACTTTTCTCCTCCAGATAAAACCCGAATTTTCTTAAAAACATCATCACCCGTAAATAAAAAACATCCTAAAATAGAACGAATTTCAGTATCGCTATGTTTTGGGGCGAAAGACTGCAGTTCCTCTAAAATAGAGTTGTCTAGATGCAAACTTTCTAACTGGTGCTGAGCAAAGAAAGTAGTGGTTACATTATGTCCCTTCTCGCATTTACCTTTAAATGATTCTGTGCCAGCGATAATTCTTAATAAAGTAGATTTTCCTTTACCGTTCGCTCCAATTAGCGCTATTTTATCTCCTTTTTCGATAAGGCCATCTGCATTTTTTAAAATTTCAATAGCTGGATAACTTTTATAAGCTTCTTCTACTTTAATGACATGTCTTCCAGACGGTTTAGAGAATTTAAAACGAAAGTTTACAGTTGGATTATCATCATCTACATCATCTACACGTTCCATTTTATCCAAAGCTTTCATCCGGGATTGCGCCATTTTAGCTTTTGATGCCTTGGCTCTAAAACGCTCAATTAAACGTTCTTCCTGCTTAATTTTAGCTTGCTGATTTTTAAATTCTCCTTTTTGGATTTCACCTCTCAAAGCCTTTTCTTCCAGATAGAAAGAATAGTTTCCAGCATAAGCTGTTAATTTTCCTTTTCGAGCTTCAACGATTCTGTTTACAATTCTATCCAAGAAATATCTATCGTGAGAAACGATGACAATGGCACCATCGAAGCCATTTAAATAAGTTTCCAGCCACTTAATGGAAGGTAAATCCATGTGGTTAGTAGGCTCATCTAATAAAAGAATATCTGGAGTTTGCAAAAGAATTTTCGCCAACATTACTCGCATCCGCCAACCTCCCGAAAAGGTATTCAAAGGACGGTGTTGGTCTTCGGTACTGAAACCTAGACCAGCCAAAATCTCATTAGCCCGGTATTCGATATTATAACCGTCTAAAGCTTCAAATTCTAGCTGCTTATCGCTTAGTTTATTAATGATTTCATCCGAATAATCGGTTTCCATCTTTTTTAATAAAACCTCAATTTCATCATGAAGTTGATTTTGACGCTCGAAAGCTTCCATCGCCACATGTAAAATGCTATGATGCGAATCGTAAGACAATAGATCTTGGTTCAGATAACCGATTTTAATATCTTTAGACATGGAAACAGATCCTGTAGAAGGACTATATTCGCCTACAATAATTTTAAGTAGGGTTGATTTTCCGGTTCCATTGGCGCCAATTAGGCCTGTTTTTTCGCCAGGTTTAATATGCCAGTTGGCTTCTTCGTATAAGGCTCTAGAGCCAATTAGGAAAGTTAAGTCGTTTATTGCAATCATTTGGGCGCAAAGGTAGCAAAATTGAAGCAGCATTTATTGCCATACAACTCTTTTTAAAGGTTTTGTAAAGCAAATTCCTCCGCATTTCTTAATGCCAGTCGGGCTTTTCATTATAGTCCTTCGCTATTGCTTCGGAGCTGTTATTTCAATCCCGTTTATTTAACAGGATGAAATGCTACTATTTCTCCTTTTTGATTTCCTTTTCTTCTGTAGGTTTCTCCTTTTCAATTACTTTAGGATGATTTGCTTTCACCGCATCTCTTTCATGCAATTCTTCTCTTTTTTCTTTGGTTTTATCCCAAAATTTTCCGGTTGTTTTTCTGTTTTGAAATGTCATAACAATTGTTTTTATAAAATGAAAGAAAAATTCATGCCACTAATGACAAAAAAAATTCCGCTTTACGAGATAGGCGGAATTTTAATATATGTTGGATTTTGAGAATTAGTTTTTTAGTCTACCTTGTTCACTTTCCAAACCAGTAGCTCTTCTACGAGCTGGTTTGATATCGTTGTTACCAAATTTATAACTCAAACTAATTTTCGCAATTCTGGTTTCGTTTTTTTGCGTCAAGTGATAATTTAATCCTGGATATGCGCTATCAATTACTTGTTTTCTGGTATTAAAGATATCGCTTACTGCGAATTTTGCACTCAACTTTTTATTTAGGAATGATTTACTCAAGCCTGCATCAACACTATATTGTGAGTTTATTTTTATAATTCCATATTCCATTGGTGAGGTGTAATTTCCACTCAATTCTGCACTTAAGGTTTTAGCCAATGTGAAATTATGTTGAGAGTTCATCTGTAAAATATTCTTTCCATTTTTAATGTTTTGCCCTTGTAGGTCATTAGATCTAAAACCGAGATAAAAGCCTCCAACATTATTGCTGCTGTTCCACCATTTTGTTAAGGTAATAGGAACATTTAGATTAAAGCCATAACTAATTTGCTGGTCTAAATTCTTTTTGGTTTGATAAAGTGCTTTTTTAGCATCATCAGGCAATAGCACATCTGTAATTACATCATTTGTTAAACTGTAATTGAATGATAAGTTATATTGTTGTTTAAAGGTGTAGGCCATTTCGTAGCTATTGGTTAGCTGAGGATTTAAGAAAGGGTTTCCTCTTTGAAAAGTAAATTGATCTAAATAAAACTCAAACGGATTTAAAGCATCATAATCAGGCCTATCAATTCTTCTACTGTAAGACAACGAAAGACTGTGATTTTTTCCTAAAGAGCGGGTTAAAAATACAGTAGGAAAAAAGTTAAGGTAATTTCTCTCCACTACTTTATTACTTGTTATTAAATCGCCTTTTGAATTCGTTTGTTCTGCCCTTAAACCAAATTGAATATTCGTTTTTTTAATTTCGGTACTAAAGCTAACATATGCAGCATTTACGTTTTCATCATAAATAAAATGATTGCTCCTTGCGGGGTCGTTTTGCCACACATTATTACTCAGTTGGGTAAATTGGAAATCGTTATCGGTTTTTACCCAACTACTTTTTAACCCAAATTCTAATTTGCTTTTTTTGCTTAAAGGCTTTGCATAATCCAATTTTAAAGCAGAAATTTTGATTTTCGATGGGGTCAGGTTTCTAAAAAACCATGGAGATTTCAAATTACTACCATCTGCCCTATAAAAGAAATTATCATAATTATTATCATCTTTCCCATAAAAATTAGAATAATCAGCATCAAACGAGAATTCTTGACCCAATGAATCTAAGCTCAATTTATAATTGGTATTGAGAGAATAGTTTCTATAAAACTTGTCGGTGGTGTTAAAAACCTTAGTTGAAGAATCCGCCTTATTAAAAGACGAACCCACCAGTGTTTGATTACTATTTCTATCGTCCCCGCCAGATAAGTATGAATTGACTAGAAAACCCAAGGTACTTTTTTTGTTGAGAAAGATATCGACTCCGGTTCTTAGACTATTATTTTTATTCTGATTGCGGATATTCGCTAACTGAGAGAAGTAAGTAGCATTTCCGTTAGTGCCTGTAATTCTATTTATGTTTAAAACTTGATCTCGATTACTGAAATTATAATTATAGCTTCCAAAAACATTCACATCTTTACTTCTGTGATTCAGATTGATTCCTCCGTTTCCTCTAAAGTTTTGTCCGTAACCCATGCCTGCTGTCGTTGATCCATTAGTACCCAAACCTTTCCCTTTTTTTCTTTTGATATTGATGATCCCCGCATTACCGCTTGCGTCGTATTTTGAAGAAGGATTGGTAATCAACTCAATAGTTTCAATCTCGCTACTTGGCATATTTCTCAACATCGTCACTAAATCGCCATTGCTCATGTAAGTCATTTTACCATCCATCATCACATTAACACCTTGTTTTCCTTGCATTGCAATGTTATCATTTTGATCAACCGTAACTCCTGGAGCTTTCTCTAAAACTTCTAAAGCGGTCGAGCCAATAGCTAAAGTACTGCTCTCTACATTCATTACTAACCTATCTACTTTACGTTCAATTAAAGGTTTTTTAGCAGTTACAGTAACCTCATTTAAAGTTTTAGAAGCCATAGTCATATCAATATCAGCTATGTTAAAGTTTTGTTGGTTTACCATAAAGGCAGCGCTATAAGCATCTTTAAAACCAAACATTCTTGCACTGATTAGATAGTTACCTGGGACAACATGTGAGAAGGAATATTTTCCTTCCTCATCAGTAAGAGCTGTTTTTATCAAAGCCGAATCTTTTACAGCTAACAAACTAATAGTTACAAAATCTAAAGGTTTACCATTTTGATTAACCGTTTTTCCTGAAACGGTGATATTTTGTGCCTTTGCGAAAAATCCTGAAAGCAGGATGATAAATGAAATACTTAATTTTTTGAGTATGCTTGTCTTCATTTTTTTAATTTTTGTGATCGACATTTTAGGCAAAAGGAATCCTATAAGGGTTAAAATACCCTTACCCAAAATGGATGGAAATTCTTTGCTTTTCAGGAACGACCTGTTCCTTATGCCTTCGTAAATAAGACGTCAACAAATCAAATAGGTTACATAAGAATTTTAAAAATTAAGAAGAATACCCTAAAAATGTTTAACAGGCTGTTTTTTAAAAAGCAATGGCTTCACTTTATTTATTGTTAGTCGTGTTTTCTGCTTTACTCCTTAATCATTTTCCGTAAAAATTCAAATTCGCTAAGGGGTATCGCTGCCACCCACGTTTATTTTATTTATTATTTTTCAATAAAACATATTTATAATCGAGATAAAGCTTGTTAAAATTTTAAATTTGCAGTATGTATAAATTCTTCAAGCCTTTATTCTTCCAGTTCGATCCAGAAAAAATACATTATACCGTAACCGACTCATTGAAAGTGCTGCAAAAAATTTGGGGTTTCCCACAATTGATGAAATACATTTATGGTTATCAAAATCAAAATTTAGAGAAAGAAGTATTTGGCTTAAAATTTAAAAACCCGGTTGGTTTGGCAGCTGGTTTTGATAAGAACGGAGAATTTATTGAAGAATTCGCCAATTTTGGTTTTGGATTTATAGAAGTTGGAACCGTAACACCTTTGCCACAAGCCGGTAATGAAAAGCCAAGAATGTTCAGGCTTAAAACCGATGAAGCCTTGATTAATCGCATGGGATTTAACAATAAGGGAGTGGAAGTTTTGGCCCGCAAATTACAATCACTCAAAAGAGAAGGATTGATTATTGGCGGAAACATTGGGAAAAATAAAAATACTTCTAATGATCAGGCAGTGAACGATTACATCAAATGTTTCGATGCTTTATTTGAAGTAGTCGATTATTTTGTGGTCAATGTAAGTTCGCCAAATACGCCAGACCTGCGTGATTTACAAGAAAAAGGACCTTTGAAGAATATTTTAAACACTTTACAAAATCGTAATTTTAAAAATGGAATTTCCAAACCAATATTATTAAAAATAGCTCCTGATTTAACCAACTCTCAGTTAGATGATATTGTAGAAATTGTTGATGAAACAAAAATCGCTGGGGTAATTGCTACCAATACAACCGTTTCTAGAGAAAATTTAGAATCGGACGAAAGCCTGAAAAAAGAAATGGGGGGCTTGAGTGGTAGGCCAGTTAGAGATCGTTCAACGGAAGTCATCAAATACCTATCACAAAAATCTAATCAATCTTTTCCAATCATTGGAGTAGGAGGGATTCATTCAGCGAAAGACGCACAGGAAAAATTAGATGCCGGAGCAAGTTTGGTTCAAATTTATACTGGCTTTATCTATGAGGGTCCAGGTTTGGTAAAAAGTATTTTGAAAGGTTTGAGGAAATAAATAATTAAACAATATAAGGTAAAAATCTTTTCGTTTTTTTAGAATAAGCCTGATATTCCGGATATTCATTTTTCAAGAATTTCTCTTCCAAAATCATCCTGATAAAAAGTCCAATAAAGACTGTTAAAAAAGCCAATAATACACCTAAAAAAGGATAAGCAATTAAAGCAGCCCCAACAAAATAGATAATTGAGGCATAAATAGGGTGGCGTAAAAAGTGATAAGGACCTTTGGTTACTAACTCTCCTTTTGTGGTATCTGCGGCAGCATAAAAACTTCTTAATCCGAATGTTACTCTTGACCAAATCATTAATAAGCCAGCAAAAATTTGAATACCTATAACAATAAGATTTTCTGAAAAAAGTTGTTCACTGTAGACTAAATAAATAGCACCAGAAACGGCTAACAAATAGCCTAGAAGGGAAATGAGCTTTAAATACATTGAGGTTTTTTGATAAAATCTTAAATTATAAGGAAGAAAATTGCTTTAACTTTCAGTTTTAGAGAAGCTTTTTCATTTAGACTGATTTTAAGGTTTCTATGTCAAACTTTTTCATTTTCATAAAAGCAGCTACTACTTTTTGACTCTTTTGAGGATTAGTCATCAATTCTGGAAGAATAGTAGGTATAATCTGCCAGCTTACTCCAAATTGATCTTTTAACCACCCACATTGACCCTCTTTCCCTCCGTTGGAAATCAATTTATCCCAAAAGAAATCTATTTCCTCTTGATTATCACAATTCACATAAAACGAAACTGCTTCATTAAACTTAAAATGAGGACCTCCGTTTAAAGCCATAAATTGTTGTCCTTCTAACTCAAAGGTGCTAACCATGGGAGATAGATTGATGATTTTTGAATTTTCAAAAACTGAAGTGTAAAATTGTGCTGCTTCTTGCGCTTGATGATCAAACCAAAGAAAAGGCGTAATTTTTTGTATTTTCATGATAACAGATTTACTACTCACTTTTTGAAATGATTGTATAAAATTTATCTCTAAATATAAAATTAATGAGTTACATATTTAGGATTGATCTTTATTTTTTAGAAGTGAATTTAATGAATCAAGCTTATTAATATTAAATACTCGTTGATAGACAATTAAGCTAAAGAATGGATGATATCATGAAGCTGAGTGCTGATGGAAGAGATAAAAGCATGATACATAAAAAAATCCTGTTTATCGGCCGATAAACAGGATTCGAAAAAATTTAAGCGAATATTATTTGCTTAGAGAAGCTAAAACTGCATCATTTTTAACAACTTGACTGTGCTTAGGCTCTTGTGAGCGACTACCATTTTCTATATTGGTAGCATTCTTCAAAAACTGCACTTCCAAACGTGAAGTAGTTTTATTTCTTCTGTCTTTTCTTTTTAAACGCGTTACTGCCATGACTTTAATTTTTAAATTTTAAACGAGGTCGAGAGCGGATTCGAACCGCTGTAGAAGGTTTTGCAGACCTCTGCCTAGCCACTCGGCCACTCGACCCTTTGTTTTAAGGACTGCAAAAATAGTAAAATTTTAATACAAGGCAATTTATTTAAGGATATTTCTTTGAATCTCCGACATGCAAATGGCTGCTGACATGGCCACGTTTAATGATTCGGTATTTCCAGAGCCTGGAATAGTCAATGGATGAGTAATAATTTGAAGTATTTCTTCTGAAATACCATTTCCTTCACTCCCGAAAACTAGAAATCCAGTTTTTGGCCAAGTAGTTTCGTATAAATTATTTCCTTGCAATAAAGTTCCGAATTTTGGTAAGGATGAAGACTTTAGTAAATCTATTAAAGATTGATAATGAATTTGAATACGAGAAAGTGAACCCATAGTGGCTTGTACTACTTTTGGATTGTAGACTTCAACCGTATTTTCAGAGCAAATAATATGCTTAAAACCAAACCAATCTGCTGTTCTAATAATAGTGCCTAAGTTACCAGGGTCTTGAATGCCATCTAAAACAATAGTCATTTCATCAATTTCCATATGATTAAAATATTTATTTTTTGGTATTTCAAAAATCGCTACTATTCCTTGGGGATGTTGTAAAGTGCTAATCTTCAATAAATCGTTGTCGCTAACCTCAATTTTTTTTTGTTTATGAGATAAATTAGCCAATTTTGGGAAAATGTCAGAAGTGGCATAAATAGTGTGAAGAACATAGGGAGAATTTAAAAATTCAAAAATGGATTTTAAACCTTCTACAATAAAAAGCTGTTCCTCTTTCCTGTATTTTTTTTGATGAAGGGACTTTACTAAACTGATTTGAGACTTTGAAAGCATATTTATCTTATCCTTTTGCAATTATAATCTTTTTTGGCTTTATAGCATTAGGTTGTCGCTCAACCAGACGATTAACCAAAGACCAAGCTTTAGTTACCAAACTTACTGTTAATGGGGTGAATGATCAATTTGCAGAACAAGCTGCTTCTTATATTTCATTAGATATTAGGCCCAATTCACGCTTCCCTTTATGGGTTTATAATACTTTTAATAAGAAGGGTAATAAAAAGTTGGGCGAACCGCCCCATCTTTTAGATAGCGCTTTAGTTGAAGTATCGAGAAATCAAATCGAGAAATTTTTAAATAACAAAGGTTATCTAAATGCAAAAGTTAAAGATAGCGTAAGTATAAAAAATAAAAGAGCATCCATTATTTATACGGCTAATCCAGGTATCGAGTTCAAATTTAGAAACGTTACTTACGAAATTCCTGATTCGAGTATAAAAAGTCTCTACCTATCCAAGAGGCAGAATTTCACAAAAATAACTCCTGGGAAAAGATATGATACGGATAGTTTAGGTTACGAGCGAGAGCAAATTTATAGCTTAATGAAAAAAAATGGATATTTTGATTTTGTTAGACAATATGTAAGAGAAACAATAGATACTAACTTTAATAGTGCTGCGGCTGATGTTGAAATTGAAATTCTTAACCCATTTGATGGGAGTTTGCACAAAGTTTATCACATTGAAGATACTTACGTAAGGATACAGCCAAGCTCTGGAACGATATTAAAAGAGAATTTACCCGACACCGCTGTGGTAGACTCACAATATTATTTTTATGATTACTCCCATTTTTTTAAACCAAAAAGAATAGCAAACTATCTTTTTATTAAAAAAGGAGATAAGTATAGCATTGAGAATTCTAATTTAACAACACAAAGATTATTTGATTTAAATGTATTTAAAGGCGTTAATGTAGATTATCGTAAAGCAAATGACAGTTCTGCAGTATTAAAAGGTATAATTGATATTATACCATTAAAAAAGAAAACAAATAGATTAGATGGCGAGTATACTTTCAATTCAAGTATTACGGGGATAAACCTTGGGTTAACCTATCAAAACAGAAACTTTTTAGGAGGTGCAGAGTTGCTTGAAGTGAAAGCAAGTGGGGGCTTACAATTCGATAAAAATATCAAAGGGAGTCTCTCCAATAGATTATTGAGTAGAGATTATCAATTTGGGGTGAGTTTAAGCTTTCCGAGATTAATCGCACCAATTAATTTACCCAACCTTGGTAAAAATGGGGTACCACATACTCGGATAGGAACAAGCTATCAAATTTATAAATTAACCGATAAATACTCTCGACGTAGTTTTGGAACCAACTTAACTTATGATTGGGTAGAAACTAAATATAAATTACATTCATTTACACCTATTAGTATACAGTATGCTAAAGGACAAGTTAATCCAAATTTGGTTGATAATTTACGAAATAATGGCAATGCCTTTTTTCTGCTTACGCTTAATTCCCAACTAATTTCTAGCAGTAGTTATAATTACACCTATAATCTAGCAAGATTAAATAATTTAGAAAAATTCACATTCTTCTCAGGTAATATTGAGTTGGGTGGCAACACTGCGTCATTATTAGGCGGAATTAGTAAAAAAACTGATACAACTGGTGCTAAACTTATATTTGGAGTGCCTTATTATCAGTTTGTAAAATTAGAAACTGATGTAAGATTTTATAAATTTTTTGGAGGAAACAAACAGTTTATTGCCAGATTTAATCCTGGAATTGGTTATGCGTATGGAAACGTTAAATCTTTGCCTTTCGATAAATTATTTTTTGGTGGGGGATCTACCGGTATAAGAGCGTGGCAAGCCAGAACTTTAGGTCCAGGTAATTATAATAGATCTTCTTTAGGCTCTGATTCTGCCAGAACTAATCTTAGAAATTTAGATCAATTAGGTGATTTAAAGTTTCAAGCTAATTTAGAATACAGATTTAAATTATTAGATAATATTTTTGGTGCCAAATTAAAGGGCGCCACATTTGTTGATTTTGGAAATATTTGGAATTTGAGTAATAAAGGATTTCCAGGATCTCAAATAAAACTTAACCAATTGTGGAATCAAACTGCAGTAGGTACAGGTTTTGGGTTAAGGTTTGATGTCTCTTTCTTTGTTTTTAGGTTAGATTATGGACTCAAATTTAAAGATCCACAATTTACGGGTAGCGATCAATATGTATACAAATATTGGTTTAATTCTTCAGCTAGAAAGTCATTTCAAGCTAAATATTTAACTACTAATGGGCCAGAAAAATATTCGCTTTCACAAATACAATTTGGTATAGGAATGCCATTCTAAAACATATTTTTTATTCCTTCGATTATTGACTCAAAGAAAGTCGGCATTGATAAACCTTTGCTATAGTAAAAGTAGAATAGAATCAGCAGAACAAAAATCATCAAGCCAATTAACTTTCTAAATAAATAACCGATTAATATTAAAACTACTGGTAAAGTAATTAACCAAATAGAATTAATGGCAAATGGCTTCAAGTTGTTGCCATTTTTATAAACGAAATAAAGTTTAGAGTGAGTACCGCTATCATTTGGGTGCTTAATAAAAATGAAAGTTGATTTTTCTATTTGCAATGGACAAATAGCCACCCCATCATGAAAATTTAGCTCTTGTTTAAATCCATTAACAGAAAAGTTGAATGTCCCATTGATGCTTTCAATTGGGTTTTCTAACGAATCAGTAGCAATGATAGCTAGCTTTTCATTTTTTAATAAATTCTCCTTTACTGTGAAATAATTAATCTCTTGCAATGTGACGTTTTGAGCAAAGGACGTTTTTACACAAAGTAAAAAGAAGAGGATTAAGAAACATCTCATAATTCTAAGGCTCGTTTATTAAATATTAAATATCCAATATGAAAAAAAACTCCGAATCTTTTAGCTTTATCTTCATAATAATTAAAATTTAGAGCAATGGGACCTACGGGCGTATGATAAACAAGCGCTGTATTGACAATAAAGCGACGATCAGAAAAAGAGGATCCTAATCTAGTTTGCTGATTCCCGGATTTTATTGCTTCTTTAAAAGGTTGGAAAATATAGGCTTCTAACCTAACGTCAAAATTCTTTTTTATATTAAAAACGTTTTTAATTCCACCAGTTAAAAATTTATCAGCTCTAAAATTTGCTAGAAAAAGTGTTTTAGAATCTGATAAAGGATAAAAAGCAGGTGTGTTTAGTTGGTTATTTTTGAAAGTACTATAAGTTGGTTTATTACTAAAAACACTATTTATCTGATAGCCTAAAGTATATCTTGAGCCAATTTTAATGTATTTTTCAGAGTTAAATTCGATTTTAAACCAGTTTCTTGCTACTTCCGAAGCTTTAATATTTGGATAATTAGGATCGTTTCTTAAAATATTACCAGGATTGTAATCTTCGATTCCATCAAAATAAGTAATACCAAAAGAGAGATCAGATCCTTTATCAGCATATTGCTTTCTATTTAGATTATATTTCTCATATTTTAAACCATAAATACTTCCATTAAATGCTGATTCATCCAATATATCCCCTGTTGTGAAATTGTCTGTAGGACTATATTTATTACCGTTATAGAAATATCCAGCGAAAGCTTCAGTTTTCGCATTCTTGCCTGACGGAATACCTGTTTTGAACAAGAATCTTCCATCATGCTGCTCAATAAAAGTGGGGGAGATATTCTCTAGAAATATTTGTCCCGATTCGAAATAATTCCAGTGATTATAAGTGAATTCAGTTTCTAGGTAAAATGGAATTTTACCTGGCACATCCATTCTAAAGGTTCCTTGTGCAGATTCATGAAATCTACCCGAGTAAAAATTGGCTCCAATTGTATAGGAGTTTCTACTCAAAAAATTATATTGTAAGCCTATAAAAGCATTACTTACTGGGCGACTGGCAATACTTCCTCCGAAGTCAATTTTAAAATTTTTTTCTGGTTGCACTATCAATTCAAATTCATAACTACTATCAATCTGGGAGTAATTTAATCTGGGGTAAACAGTTTCAAAATTATCATCACCCAATAGTTTAAAGTAACTTTCTTTGATGTCCTTTAAGCTAATTTCTTTATGTTTTTCGCTAAAAAGGTTTTCAACATATTTTCTCTTTTTACTATTTACTCCAGAAACTTTTATTTTATTAAAAGTGAGATAGGGGTTTTTTTCTATAAAAGATTTACGCTCTGAATCTAATTGTTCGGAAGATACACTCCTTGGAATTTTCTCTTTAATTTTCTTGATTTCAGCAATGGTAGCATCGTATCCTTGTTGGATTAACTCTTCAACAGGAGAGAAATTAGTTGCTGTATAATCTTTTAAATTGGGCTGAATATAGATGCCACTATCACCAATAGAAGTTGAATCTGATTTGCTTAAGAAAAGATAAATTAAGAATTTATTCATCAATTTCTCATCATTATTTTTTGGATAGGTATTGAAGTTCTTTGAAGAAACATTACTTCCGATAATCACATCTGGTTTAAACTCTTTTTTCATCACATCGACAGGGAAATTATCATATAAACCGCCATCAAAAACATATTTATCATCCACTTTTATTGGGCGGTAAACTAATGGAACAGTAAAAGTTCCTCTTACAGCTTCCACTAAGTTTCCACTTTTAACTGGGATCATTTTTTGAGACAATACATCAGAAACAATGCAGCGGTAAGAAACAAAAAGTTGGTCGAAATTATTTTTGGCATTCGCTGATGCTTGCGACAAAAGCTCGATTAATGCAAAATTTAGAGGAATATCATTAATTAAATTAGATCTAAATTTTATGTTAAATCCGGTATCAATCTGAAGTTTTGCTTTTATAAAAGATGGATTTAAAGATTTTTTTTGAAAAAAATAGCTATAATCACTCTCGTATTTACCACTCACCCAATCCTGAAAATCGGTACTTAAAGCGATATACTCAATTTCTTTAGGGGAATAGCCTGCGGCATACATGGCGCCAACAACGCCACCCATAGAAGTGCCGGTTATGTAATCAATGGGTATATGGTTCTCTTCAAGTGCCTTTAATACGCCAATATGAGCCAAACCTTTAGCGCCACCACCGCTTAAAACAAGTCCAACTTTTTGTGCATGGCACAAAAGACAATAAAATTGAAGAATGAGTAGAAATAGTAGTTTTTTCAAGCATATAAAATTAACAATTTTTAATGAAGGGTTATTAGTATTATGATTTCAAAGTTTTTTAAACAAAAAAAGAGGCAGTTAGCCTCTTTCCTTTATTGTTTTAAAAGATATTAAAAAGCGTATCCTACAGTGAAAGATGCTACACGGTTATTCTGTTGAACATTTGTGTTGCTTGTACTAGTAGGTTTTAAGTTAGTTAATCCAAAACCGTAACCAACTCCAAAATTTAAACCTGTATTTAATTGATAACCTAATAACAAGTTTAAACCAAAGTCTAGACCTTTTAAATCATCGCCATTTTTGTTGCCGATATTTAATTTTGCATCAGTAGTACTGCTGTTGGTGATATACTTTCTTTTTCCAGAAACGTTAAATCCGGCATACGGACCACCGCCCAAGTAGACATGACCTGGACCTGCTGATAAATTAGCTAATAAGTTTACAGGAACCTCTACCACTAGAATGTTATCCTCTACTTGGTTCGTACCATTATCAAAATATTTAGCTCCTTTTCCTTGAATTGAAATTCCTGGTTGAACACTAAACATGGTTGAAACGGGAACATCTGCATAGCCCGTTAAATTAAAATTTGTGCTGGTTTTGGTGTCATTTGATGTATTGTTATTGGAATTTATATACCTATACTTAGGTAAATTTAAACCACCTTTTAATCCAAACTTCGATTTTGATGATGAGTTGGTTTGTGCAAAACCACCTACAGAAAATGCGATTGCTGCTATTACTAAAATTAATTTTTTCATGATTTTCTATTTTTTTATTGTTTCATCGGTATTGTTCAATAGCAAGACCAAAAATTGAAACTCTAGAAATTTGAAAGTTAAATGTTTGATTGTAAGTATTTTAGTGATGATAGTCTATGTTTCATTTGCGTTGAGTCAAAAATCACACAATGTATGCTATAAGATACAAATTGAATGATTAAAAGGAAAGTAAATAGGGATTTTAAAGAAAAAAATCCGATCATTAAAAGACAAAGTTTGTAATTAATGATTGGATTTTGATTTATGAGGTTATATTTTGTGCACCCGACAGGAATCGAACCTGTACCGTAAGAACCGGAATCTTACATTCTATCCATTAAACTACGGATGCGATATTTCAAATATAGAGTTTAAACGTTAAACCTAAAGTGCATGATGTCGCCATCTTCTACAACATAAGTTTTTCCTTCAACGCCTAATTTACCTGCCTCTTTACAAGCATTTTCTGATCCTAGTGTCACGTAATCATTGTATTTAATAACTTCTGCTCTGATGAATCCCTTTTCAAAATCAGAGTGGATTACACCGGCAGCTTGTGGAGCCGTAAATCCTTTTGTAATGGTCCAGGCTCTTACTTCTTGAACTCCTGCCGTAAAGTAGGTGTATAAATCTAACAAACGATAGGCAGCTCTAATTAATTGAGCAACACCGGATTCCTTTAACCCTAAATCTTCTAAAAATAGGGCTCTTTCCTCCAAATCCTCTAGTTCAGCAATTTCAGACTCAATTTTGGCCGAGATAATTAAAACCTCTGCATTCTCATCTTTCACGGCATCTTTCACCAAATCCACGTATTTATTCCCAGTATTTACTGATGCTTCATCAACATTACAAACGTATAATACTGGTTTAATAGTAAGTAAGCTTAAATCTTCAATAAACTCAAAATCATCCTCAGTGATTGCGGCAGTTCGGGCAGATTTGCCTTGTTCTAAATGATTTTTAACAACAGAAAGAACGTCAAAAGTACGTTTTGCATCTTTATCTCCACCAGTTTTAGCCATTTTCTCTACTTTCTGAATTCTTTTCGAAACCGTATCTAAATCTTTCAACTGAAGCTCTGTATCAATAATTTCTTTATCTCTGATGGGATCAACAGAACCATCAACATGAATCACATTATCGTCTTCAAAGCATCTTAAAACATGGATAATAGCATTAGTAGCTCTAATGTTTCCTAAAAATTGGTTTCCTAAGCCTTCGCCCTTAGAGGCTCCTTTTACCAAACCCGCTATATCAACAATTTCAATGGTATTCGGTACCACATTTTTGGGGTTTACCAATTCTGTAAGTTTTGTTAGTCGGTCATCTGGAACAGAAATCACACCTATGTTAGGTTCAATAGTACAAAATGGAAAATTTGCTGCTTGTGCTTTTGCATTTGATAAACAATTGAATAGAGTAGATTTTCCAACGTTTGGTAATCCAACAATTCCACACTGTAAGGCCATATATAAATATTTTGAAAATGAATCAATATGAAGATTTGAAAAAAATCAAACCTTTTTTCGGGCGCAAAGATAAGAGTTTATGGTGTATAAGTTTAAAGAATTTCTTCTTGTGCTAAAGCTTAACAGCTAAACCGAGATTAAATGTGATGCCATCTCCTGGAAGTATACCCGGGCCAGGATAATAAGTAATTCTCCTTGTAAAATATTTAACATTCGTAAAATTATTTATACTTGCATCAATTTTAAAATTCTTAAATATATTAACATTCAAAGAAAAATCTAGTAAATAATACGAAGGGACAAGCCCTATTGCACCACTAGAATCAGAAATGGTATTTGCTGCATCTCCGTAGCTTTTACCTACATAAGAATATTGTAAAGTCCCATTAAAATTTTGGTGTGTTAATGATATACCAGTTCTATTTATCCATGCTGGAGTACCTTCTACCCAATTTCCTATTAATGATATATTCGTATTGGATTTATTGATCTGTCCGCTAGTATAACGGGCATGGGTAAAAGATAGTGAGTTAAAAACTTTAAAATTGATTTTTGAATTAAAGTTAACCAAATTGGAAGGGGTAAATTCAAAATAAGATTCAAATCCTTTTGCTAATGAATTTCCAATATTTGTAGTAAATAAATATTTATTGTTATCTGTATTTGTTTTAGAAATTAAACCTACTTTATTTCCATAATAGAGGTAAAATACATTAACATCAAAGCGAAGCAGATTTGAAAGACTGCCTCGGTAACCTAAATCTATATCATAACCTTTGCTGTCTTTAAGATGAGGGTCAACGATATCTATTCTGTCTTTGGGTGTGATATTGGCATAAATGTAGGGACGATATGCTTGCGAAATATTTCCGTAAAGTTGAGTGTATTTCTTTAATTGATATTGCGTTCCAAAACCTAGTAAAGGGAATTTTCTGCTACTATTATAAGAAACAGGGGAATTGAAATTACTAATAAAACCATTGGTTTTTGTATCGATAATTTCTAAACGTATACCAGGTATCAGAGAAAGTTTTTGACTAATTCTAAAAATATTTTCGGCAAACAACGCATAATTATTTGTCCTTAATTTTAGGTCAATACCGTATGGAGATAGGGTACTCAAGTCAAAATCGGTTGTGGTCGTTCCTTTACCTTTTTGTTTACGCTTCGTCAATTCAGAAAAATAACGTACACCTGTAGACAAGGTGCTTTCTAGATTCCCTAATTTGAAATGATGTAATAATCGAGCTTCGGTTGTGAACCCACTATAGTAATCTCTATCAACCTGACGATTATTTAATGAACCTAATGCAGTATTTACTGTATCAGCAATTGCTGGTGGTGCTATAAATTGTACGCTATTTCGTTCACCAAATATACCATTAGAAGTAATATTTAATTTTGTTTTTGGTGAAAATTGATAATTGAATATAATTGCAGGGATGGTAATTACTGGTTGAAAGTAATTTCTAAATCTTACAGATTGGCGTGAATTATTGGCAAATTGTGAATCACTTAAACCACCAGCAATTTTTTGTAAATAATTACTTTTTGAGAACTGGAAAGATACATTCCCTCTAGGATTAAATTGATAAGTCACAGCTGCATAATAACCGGTATAATTGAAATCAGCATTTTGACGCCAACCTTCACCATTTTTATGGGAATAATAAGCATAATATTTAATCTTTCTTTTTGTTCCACCAATTGCATTGTATGAGCTAAAGAAATTGTTTGAACCCGCAGTCTCGTGACTTTCAAATGAAAATTCGCGTGTGCTATCTGCTTCTTTCATTACATAGTTCATCATTCCTCCAAATTGAGGACCAAATTGTAATGAAGCAGAACCACGAACTAACTGAATAGATTTAATTCCCTCAAAAGGTACTGAATAGTGATTTTCTGGATATCCAAAAATATCAGAATTGGTAGTATACCCGTTTTGCCTCATATTCATCTCTATTGAACGGTGAGGATCTGTTCCTCTAGAGCCTATATTTATTTGTAAACCAGCACCATCCATTTCCCAAATATTAATGCCAGGTATTTGAGAAAGTGTTGTTCTGGCAACATTTCCAGCTAAATTTGATTCGGAAAATTTTAAATCTAATACATTGGTCTTTTTTCCCGCATAAATATAAGTTCCATCTTCTTCAGGTAAATGTTTAGCTCGGTTTGATTTTATTAAAATTTCAGAGATTTTGATGGTATCTTTAGGGAAGACATGTCGACTTTGTGCTTTTGAAAAAACAGGAATTAACAACGCTTGCACTAGAATAAAAGCTTTTAATTGTAGAGTCATATTGATGAATAATTTGGATTCTATAATCATTTCATCGTTTTTATTTTAATCAATAAAAAACAAGAAGTAATAATATCAAATAAAAATTTTTCGATAAGAATTTAGAATTCAGTCTATGTTAAAAGGATTTAAAATTTCACTAAGGTAGTATTTTTTATTAAAATAATTGATTCAGAAGGTGATTTTGAGCTTTAAATAATACCATAAAGAGAAGCACCTTTTTTTCCTAATTCATTCACCCTTTCTTCTACTTTTGGGTCTAAAAGCAAAGGTGGTGCGTGGTGTGGTTTTATCCTTGCATCGATAATTAATGGGCCTTCACAACCCCAATGTTTATGCTCAGTAAAACTATTGATGCCATAAATATCATGAGATGGATTGCTTCGAGTAAAAGTTACCCAAACAAAATTATTCACGGTTTGTGCTGTAAAGCCAGCATCATCACATAAAATTATTAAAGGCAAGCCTGTTAATTCTTTATCTTTTAAATGCTGATTAAGGATTTCAATTTCTTTCAAAGTGGTAGCATCATCCAAATATTTCGGACTTTCAATTGCTAAAACTCCAGGCATCACCATTTTGAATTGACTAAATGAATGCGGTAAAGAAAAATTAGAAGGTGTCTCATTCCATAACGCTCTTTTGATTTCTCCAGCAATTGTAATAGCTACTTTTGATCCCGAATTCAGGTCAGAACCACTATAATCCAGAGTGTCAATGGTAGTTCTGGTCTGGAAGTGTAAATCTCTGCTTAAATCAATCCTTTGTAAAACATGCTGCATAAAAGCATGGATGTTGTGGATATCTAAATCTGGATTATCTTCCTTAGCGCAAATAAATAAGTATTTCGCTAAACTCAATTGGTTTTTTCCAAAAATATGATTGGCTATGGTAATGATTTCTTGTGGTTTGCGCTCTTTTAAATAAGGTGTGTAACGTTCGCTTCCTAAGGCAAACAAAAGCGGATGAACACCTGCTGCGTCCACTGCATTAACCGCATGTAAGCCTGGGATTTCGTTTGGAATTGCAGCCCCAGTGATATCATGAATTAATTCGCCAAAGCTGGTATCTTCCTGTGGTGGGCGACCAACTACCGTAAAGCTCCAAATTGGATTTTTCCGATGGTAAACGTTATGAACTTTCAACAATGGAAATGGATGCTGCAAGCTATAATAGCCTAAATGATCTCCAAACGGACCCTCCGGTTTATTTTGCATCGGTTCAACAGTTCCTGTGATGACGAAATCGGCGTCAGCTGAAATACAAAAACCTTCAGCATCATAAAAGTATCTAAATCTCCTGTTTCCTAAAGCGCCAGCAAAAGTCATTTCAGATAAACCCTCTGGTAAAGGCATAACAGCTGCTAAGGGGTGGGATGGAGGTCCACCAATGAAAATGCTCACTTTAAGCGGCTGCCCTTTAGCATTGGCTTTGGTTTGGTGAACACCTATTCCTCGGTGTAATTGATAATGTAAACCAATTTCTTCATTCAAAATATAATCATTTCCACTTAATTGAATGCGATACATTCCTAAGTTCGCACTCATGATTCCTGGTTGGTGGATATCTTCAGTATAAACCTGTGGCATGGTTACAAATGGTCCACCATCCATTGGCCAGTTCACAATACCCGGAATATCAGAAATTTTGCATCGTCCAAAATTACTAGCAGCAAAGCTTTTATTTACCTTCATTGGCAAAGCCGATAAGGCAGTTAACGATACGCCAACATATTTTAGAGGATTTTTTATAGCTTTTAGAGGGTCGTTTTTAAGTTCAACCAGAGTTTTGATGTTCTCTAAAGTGTCCCTAAACATAAATTTACTTCGATCAATAGTACCGAAAAGATTAGATACAGCTGGAAATTCACTCCCCTTTAAATTTTCGAAATAGAGGGCTGGTCCTTTTTTTTCGTAAACTTTAAGATGAATTGCTGCAGCTTCAAGGTAGGGGTCAACTTCTTCGTTGATACGAATGAGGTGTCCGTTTTTTTCAAGATCTTGAACGGTATCTGCTAAACTTTTATATCCCATGTGTTAACAAAAGTATAATAACAATTAAGGATTAAAAAGTTTCGAATCTTTTCAAGATAATTGATAACAAAAAAGCCATTGCTTTTAGGCAATGGCTTGTGTTGAATTAATTGTGATTTATATTAAGACACCTGCTTAAGCAAGTTTAACATTCACTGCATTTAATCCTTTTTTTCCGTCTTGTAGGTCGAAAGTAACTTCGTCGTTCTCTCTGATTTCATCTACTAAACCTGAAACGTGTACAAAATATTCTTTGTTCGTTCCGTCTTCTTTAATAAAACCAAATCCTTTGGTTGAATTAAAGAACTTTACTGTTCCATTATTCATTATTGTTATTTATTAATTTGTACAAATGTAATTATAATAATTTAAACCATTGCTTTTTTTTAATTTTTTGATACCCAATATTTCAAGAATAAAAAAAGCCATTCTAATACTATTAGAATGGCTTTTCAATTTTTTATTTATACATTAAATATCGAAAGAAAAATCATCATCGGTTTTTGCAGTAGCAGCATCCGGATTAAACTCGTATCTTTTCTCTACAACTTCTTGATGTGATTTGATATATTCAACAGTTTCTGTTAAACCTTCAGCAAATTTTTCAAAATCTTCTTTATACAAGAAAATTTTGTGTTTAATGAATACACCATCCTCTAATCTCTTCTTACTCTCGGTAATAGTAACGTAGTAATCGTTAGACCTTGTTGCTTTTACATCGAAAAAGTAAGTTCTTTTTCCCGCTCTAACCTTTTTTGAAAAGACTTCTTCTCTTTCTCTGTTTTCGTAATCTCCCATTTGAATGTGATATAATTAAGTTTTGATAGGCTAAATAAAGAAAGAAATTATTAAAGTTCCAAATTATAGGTATAAACTTTAGGAGATTTGCTCTTCTTCTAAGAGTTGTTTTTCATAAAGTTCGTGATAAATCCCTTTTTTATGCATTAAGAACGAGTGAGTTCCTTGTTCAGCTATTTCGCCATCTTCAAGTACTAAAATTTTATCAGCATTTTTTATGGTTGATACCCGATGAGCAATTAAAATACTAGTTTTACCTTTCATCACTTTCCCTAAATTATTTAATATCTCTTCTTCCGTTTTGGTATCTACTGCAGAAAGACAGTCGTCAAAAATTAAAATCTGAGGTTCTTTAATGATGGCTCTAGCGATAGAAACACGCTGCTTTTGACCTCCAGATAGCGTAATCCCTCTTTCTCCAATAAAGGTCTCAAACTTTTTATCAAACTCCATGATATTTTTATAAACCGCAGAATTTTTAGCAGCTATTTCCACTGCATGATGGTCTAATTCATTTTGTCCGAAAGCAATGTTTCTAGCAATGGTATCTGAAAAAAGAAAAACCTCTTGAGGCACAAAGCCAGTTTGACTTCTATAATCCTCCAAATTAATATACTTGATGTTCGTGTCATCAATTTTTATTTCTCCTTTGTCTACATCATACATTCGCATAATTAAATTGGCTATGGTTGATTTTCCAGATCCCGTTCTACCGATGATTGCTAATAGCTCTCCTTGTTTAATTTCGAATGAAACATTTCTTAATGCTTTTATTCCAGTATCAGGATAAGTAAAACTGACGTTCTCAAAAGAAATATCTCCATTTACCCTTAATGGATTTGGGTTCGGATTATTAATTTCTGGTTCTGTTTTTAAAAATTGATTGATTCGTTTTTGGGAAGCCGCAGCTCTTTGAATTAAAGAGGTCACCCATCCAAGAGAAGTTACTGGAAAAGTCAATTGATTGACATAAACAATAAACTCAGCAATATTTCCAGAGCTTATTTTTCCATCCATCACCTGTAAACCACCTATATATATGGTGATGATAGTGCTTAAACCTACCATTAAAAGCATAATTGGGAAAAAGAAAGCCTGCACTCTCACTAAAGAAAGTGATTCGTTTTTGTAATGCTCACTTTCATTGGAAAACCCATTTCTCACGCTATCTTCTCGCACATAAGATTTCACCACTCTTATCCCCGAAAAGGTCTCTTGGACAAAAGAAGATAAACTGCTTAATCTTTGTTGGATAAGCTCACTTTTTTTATTGATAATGCTATTTACAAAATAAATGGTTATCGCTAAAATGGGCAAAGGAATTAAACAATAGGTAGCCAGTTTTACATTTACGCTAAACATCGCAATGATGATTAGAATAAATAAAATCGTGGTATTGATAGTGTACATTATAGCCGGCCCAATATACATTCGCACTCTACTTACGTCTTCGGTCACTCTATTCATCAAATCACCTGTATTATTTCTTCTATAAAAAGCCAATGATAATCTTTGGTAATGTGCATAGATCTCATTTTTTAAATCAAACTCTATATGCCTGGATGTGAGGATAATCGTTTGGCGCATAAAAAATAAAAATGAACCTCTTATTAATGCTACCAACAAAACCAATCCACCAAAAAATAAAAGGCTGTTACCAAAGATTGATAGAACTAAACTTTGACGATCAAAACCATTAAATAATCGATATAAAGCAATGTTATCAGTAACTAAATCAAAAGCCAACCGGATTATTTGCGCAGGCAACACTGCAAAGAAATTCGAGATAATAACAAATATTACTCCTGGTAATAGTTTCCACCTGTATTTGAAAAAGAATTTATTTAAGTAAGCAAGTTCCTTCATACGATATACAAAGTTAATATTAGTTTGGCGTTTCTCCAGAGCTAAAACACAAAAGAGGCTCAAGAGTTCTCAATTAAAATTCTCTAGCATTTTTTTTTAAAGAAATCATAGGAATGCTGCAATTAAAGCCAACTTCTTTTTTATAATTCAATTATTTAAAAAATAACAGCTACTTTTGCCATGAAACGACGAATCATTTTTTCTTATATGTCTTCAATTCAGTTAGAAACAAATTCGATATTTAATCAACTCAGCGTTTTCGGGCATCAAAAGGTAGTGTTTTGTAAAGACGATGACACTGGTTTAAGGGCAATTATTGCCATTCATGATACAACTTTAGGTCCCGCTGTTGGTGGGACAAGAATGTGGTCGTACCAAACCGAAGCTGAGGCATTGAATGATGTATTGCGTTTGTCAAAAGCCATGACTTACAAAGCCGCGATAACAGGGTTGAATTTAGGCGGGGGAAAAGCTGTAATTATTGGGGATAGCAGAACCGACAAATCAGAAGCTTTAATGCGAAGATTTGGACGTTTCATCGAAAATCTAAATGGTTTATTCATAACAGCTGAAGAAGTAGGAACTGGTCCAAAAGATATGGAGTATATCCGTATGGAAACTAAATATGTTACTGGCGTTCCTGAATCTATTGGCGGTAGCGGCGATCCTTCACCTGTCACCGCAAAAGGTGTTTTTATGGGGATTAAAGCCTGCGTTAAAGAGCTTTATGGAACTGATAGTCTTGCCGGAAGAACAGTCGCAGTGCAAGGAACTGGGCATGTTGGAGAGCATTTAGTAGGATTACTTAGAAATGAAAATGCGAAGGTATATGTCAGCGATATTAATGATGAGCGTTTGATTAGAGTAGCTAAAAAATACGGTGCCGAAATGGCAAATAACAATAATCTATTTGATTTAGATTTTGATATTTATGCACCATGTGCTTTAGGGGCTACTGTAAATTCTGAGACGATAAGTCGGATGAAATGTCGAATCATTGCTGGATCTGCAAATAATCAATTGGCTGATGAAAAGGAGGACGCTAAATTGCTTCTTGAAAAAGAGATAATTTATGCTCCCGATTATTTAATTAATGCAGGAGGATTAATTAATGTTTATTCGGAGCTAAAGGGATATAATAAGAAAAGAACCATGCAATTAGCCGAGAATATTTATGAAGCCACTAGAGAGGTATTGAAAAAATCAAAATCAGAAAATATTCCAACTATCATTGCTGCAAATCAAATCGTTGAGAAAAGAATTGCAGATATCAAGAAAATAAAATCATCTTATTAAAAGATAAAATTTCAAATAGTAATAATTAGGTTTTTTAACCAATCGTTCTTTAAAAAATGTTAAATAGAAGGCATCTAAGAGTAAAGGTAATGCAAATCATTTATGCTTACCAGCAAGCTGAAGTAAAAGACACTCGACTTTTCGAAAAACATCTGTTGACAAGTGTTGATCAAGTTTTCGAAATGTATATCAGTTTGCTAACATTGATTAATGATGTTGTTCAATATGCTGAAATTGATGCTATTGATAGATCAAATAAGCATCTTCCAACAGAAGATGATTTAAATGCCAATCTTAAAGTGATGGATAACCTATTCATCAAATTACTATTGGATAATGGAGCGTATTTAGCTGCAAAGAAGAAATACAGATCTTCTTGGAATTTTGACCCAGAGCTGGCTCGCTCCCTTTTTATGACTTTAAAAGTTTCTGAAGAATACAAGAGCTATCTCAATAACCCTATTCAGGAATTACATACCGATAAAGATTTAATTAAATTCATTTTCAAAAAGGTCATTCTCAAATCTACACTTGCACAGCAAGCTTTAGAAGAAAAACACCTAAATTGGCAAGTAGATCAGGATGTTTTGCAAGCGATGATTGCTAAAACATTAAAAAACTTTTCTTCTGAAACGGGTGGGCAAAAGTTAGCTGAAGTAAGCTCTAATTGGATAGAAGACAGAGAATTTATATTAGATTTATTTCAAAAGACAATAGCGAATGATGCAATTTATCAGAAGTTAATAGCTGATAAAACCAAGAATTGGGAAGCAGACAGAATTGCAATGTTAGATGTTATTTTAATGAAAATGGCTTTAGCAGAAATGATTTATTTCACCAGTATACCCGTTAAAGTGACCATTAACGAATATCTGGAAATCGCAAAAGAATTCAGTACGCCTAAGAGTAACTCGTTCATAAATGGTATTTTAGACAAAATCTTATCAGACTTAAAGGCTGATGGGAAAATTAAAAAATTTGGTAGAGGATTAATGTAATACAAAATGAAAATATTTTTTATTAGTGCGTTTACAATGATTGTTTTAGCGTCATGTAATCAAAATCAAAAAGCTAATTCAACAACTCAGTCTGAAACTCAAACTACTGAGATTTCAGCAGAAGCCGCTCCGGTGATGAAGTTCGATAAGGATACCTATGATTTTGGGAAAATAGTGCAAGGCGAAAAGGTCTCTTATAATTTTACTTTTGTGAATACAGGGAAATCGCCTTTAATTATTAAAGATGCAGTTGCCACTTGCGGTTGTACCGTTCCCGAGCCACCAACAGATCCAATTCAGCCCGGACAAAAAAGTAAAATTAATGTTGTTTTTAGTAGTGCCGGCAAAATGGGCTTACAAGATAAAGTAGTGACCATTACTGCCAATACTATTCCGTCTCAAACTCAAATTCACGATAATTGCCTAACGGCATATTATGTCGTGATATTTCTTTTAGGCACTTGGCGCATTTTCCGATCT
>JAHJVW010000046.1 GCA_018828585.1 Bacteroidota bacterium | reverse complement strand
GGTCGTTTGATTGCTCCCCAGCGGCTAGAATGCCAGGCTGTAAACGCAATAAATTATAGACAGAATTATCACTGCTGCCAGGCAAATACTGTCCTACTGTATGGTTAATTTTTAAGCTCCCCGCATTGTAATTGGTGTCTAAAATTTTTTCAGATCGCTCACCAGTTAAAACCACTTCCTGAATATTAATACTATTTTGGAAAAGCTTAATTGCTAAATTTGAATTGGCACCAACTAGTGTGTCCAATTTATAATAACCCAAGTAAGAGATATGTAAATTAAAAGTAGAATCGCTGGTAGATGAGTAGGCGAAGTTCCCTTTTTGGTCGGTAATCAATGGATAGCCATCGACTACGATACTTGCGAATGGAAGGGTTTCATAATCTCTTCCATCAATTACGTTACATGATAGTAAATACTTTTTTGCTGTGGGGTTAGTCCTTTGACTGGTGATGATAAAGACATCATTCACCTGCTCGATATTTAAGGGTAAACCTTTCACCAAAAAACGAAGTGCATCTTCGACAGAAGAAAAACTTTTATCAACATCAATTACATAGGAAGCAAGCTTGTCATCATTGAATGAAAGCTTCACATCATATTGATCCCTTAAGGCAGTAATAACTTTATTGAGCGACTGATTTTTGGCTTTCACAACAATAGCTTGTTGGGCAAACAAGCTTTGAGATAAAAATAACCCAAAAAATAAAACTACAAAAGGGAATAAGCGCCAATTATGGCGCTTGTTCAATAACAAAACCTCCCGATGGTAATTTTTTATAGTCAAGTGAAAAAGGTTTACAAATAATAGCTAAAACATCCTCAATATGTTCTTGTTTTACAAAACTCCCGGTATAGGGCTGGTTTAAGTTTTCAATTCCTTCAATACTGATTCCGTAACGTCTAGATACTTCTGAAAGTACATTTTTCAAAGGAATCTGCGTGAATATAAATTGATTATTTGTCCATTCTCTTGCAAGCTGAGCATCCACATTTAAATTGGGGGTTAATTTACCAGAATTATTTAAAGAAACCATTTGATTAGGTGTAATAATCACCTCTTCTTTAGTGGTGTGTGCCAACACTTTTACCTTGCCAGTGAGGCAAGTTACGCTATAATCATTATCACGGGCAAAAATATTAAAACTGGTACCTAAAACGGTAGTCTCTGCTTTGTCGGATGTTATCGTGAAATTTTTAGCATGCTCCCCTTCAAAAAAAGCCTCTCCATTTAACTCCGCTTTTTTATCAAAAGACCACCAAAATGGGTGATAACTTAAGGAAGAAGCCGAGTTCAACACCACAGAAGAGCCATCAGGCAAAGTTGTTGTTTTTTGCGAACCCGCTTTGCAATTAATGGTGATGGTATAAAATCTTGCTGTTGCCAATAAGCTTAAAGTCACCACTATGGCAATACTAGCCGCTACGCTCCAAGTCGAAAAGTTCATGCTCCTCACTTTGGTTGCTCTAGGCTCATCCATTATTTTTTCCAACTCTGCCCAAACATCTGCTTTATTTCTTTTTGCCTCCATGGGTTTCATCCGGTCAATTAAATCCACCGGATCTTTTAAATCATTCTTTTGCATATCTCTCATGCTAAAACCTTTCTTAAATAAAACAACGCGTTCGACATTCTTTTCTCCACCGTTTTAATGCTGATGTCTAAGCGTTCCGCAATCTCTGCGTATTTTAATTCTTCACTCCTGCTCATTAAAAATACCGTTCGTTGTTTTTCCGGTAATCGCATTAAAGCAGCATCATATTTCTTTTGCAGCTGTTTAAAATCATAACTATTATCCGTGGTAATCTCCGTCATTTCAAACTGCATGCGGTTCACATATTTATTTTCTACCTCCATTCTGCGGTATTTACTCACCAGCATATCGCGAGCAATTTTGTACAGCAAATACTTGGCATTGTTCATGTCCAATTTCATCTGTTTCTCCCAAATGCGCATAAAAACATCCTGAGTAATGTCGGTTGCTATATCAACATCGCCCACCCTATAAAAAAGGTAATTTTTTATGGCATCAAAATAAGTATCAAACAAGAGTTTAAAATCCTCTTTCTCCAATTGTAAAAGCTCTTAATTAAAAAATACGCGTACATGCAATATACCGCTACCGCAATCGTTTACCCTCCATTTCTATCAAGAAAATTTAGGAGCCTGAATTTACAGCTAATTGTTTAGATTTTTTAGTTTCAAGGAATCCCATTTGGGAAAAGCAATTTCCACCGCTTTTGGGTTGCGGCAGTCCTGCTATCCATTGCAAGTCCGCTCGCTTTTGGCTTGCGAGCTTTTCATTGCTATCAGGTTTATTTGGGTTGGGGTTGTGCCGCTATTCTTTTTTAGTTGAAAAGATATGGTATTTTAGTTTTTGGAAAATGTTTGTAGCGCATATATACAAGTTAACTACCATTTTGAATGACGTTGCAAACCCAAGCTGACTTAGAATAATATTTACTATGGGAGATAAAAATGAACAAAAAGTAATTTTAGTGTTTGATAAAGTAGAGTTTAAGTTGAAAGCTAATGAAAGACTTCAATATGGATTAGAATTTTTGTCTCAACAAATTTTAACTAAAAAAGAACAAGATGAATGGTGGGATGCTTTTATTGATTGGGACGTTTACAAGGAAGAGCTTCTAAAGCAAGCTTTTGATAGGCCTGACAATTTTTATGCGCAAGATTACAAAAGACATACGGGAGGTGGTGGTGGAATTTTTTTAGGAAATTATGTTCCACCAACATTACAAGAATCGATTGAGAGTGCAAGAGATGGCATGAAATATCAAGTAAGAAAACTAAAATGGTTTTATGAGAAAATTGACCTTCTTAAGGTTAGCGAAATAATTAGTAAGACTGATAATTCTAAAGAAAAATTCAATCAACTTTTAAATTTGCTTTCAAGGTTTCATAAAGTTGCACAAGAACTTAGGGACCGCAGACAAAGCAGAGATACATTAATCATCAAAGACGAATATGATGTTCAAGACTTATTAAATGCCACCTTAAATCTCCACTTTGATGATATTCGCAAAGAAGATTTTTCTCCAAGCACCGCTGGAGGAAATTCTAGGCTAGACTTTGTTCTCAAAAAAGAAAAAATAATTATTGAGGTAAAAATGAGTAGTGAAAGACTGGGCTCAAAGGAGTTAGGAGAAGAACTTCTAATAGATATTGGAAGATATAAGGAATATCCAGATTGCAATGACCTTGTGATTTTTATTTATGATAAAGCAGGCCACATTAGAAATAAAAAAGGCTTAATTAATGAATTGGAAAAACAATCAACGAGCAATTGGAAAGTCACAGTTGTTATAAATCCTGACTGATAATTAAAACATTATGAACTTATTTAGTAAAAAAATAAATGGCAGCTAACCACAAATTTGCATTATAATGACTGAACTGATTTACGTTATTTCATCACAATTAACTAAGTCCATAATGGCAGACCAATTTTTGCTTTCTAAGCCATTAAAAAACAAATTCGCCAAACGTCAAACTGTCTAAAAACCTCTGTTCAGTTTCCCACATTAAAAGAATAAGTTTTGGCAGTTTTGAGCTGTTGTTTTGGTATTTTCAGCTATGAAATTCATTACTGGAAAAGACAGAAACCAAACGGAGTTTTTCTGCTTAGAACAGGCAGTTGCTCAGGATAACGAAGTCCGCCTGATTGATCTGTTTGTTTCTTCCATCAAACTTCAGGATTATGGTTTTGAGATGGACTTTATCGATAACGGCAGACCAGCCTATCATCCTGCTGATTTGTTACGCCTGTTTATCTACGGCTACCTGAACCGCATTCGCTCTTCAAGAGCTTTAGAGAAAGAGTGTAAACGCAACATCGAGCTGATGTGGTTGATGAATGGTCTGGTACCTGACCATAATACCATCGCTAATTTTAGAAAGGATAACCCTAAGGCCGTACGCAAGCTATTCCACGCCACCGTTTCCCTGGCTAAAAACTTTGACCTCATTGGAGCCAAACTCCTAGCTGGAGACAGTACCAAACTAAGAGCACAGAACTCCAAAAAGAACAATTTCAACCCTGCTAAACTAGAAAGGCACATCGCTTATATTGATGAAAAGTTGAAAGAATACAGCGCCTTACTTGCCCAGCAGGACCATGATCTTACCGAACCTGAAAAAGCAGAGATAAAAGAAAAAATCAACAAGCATCAACACCACAAGAACAAGTACCAGTCTTTTCAAAAGCGATTAGAGGAAACTGGTGAAGTACAGATTTCTACCTCAGACCCTGATAGTAGGCAGCTCATCACCCGTAACAACATTACAGAGGTAGCTTATAACATTCAAACCACCGTTGATGCCAAACATTGTTTAGCGATAGATTTCAAGGTGACCAACCAGAACGACAGCAAGGCCATGGGCGGCATGGTACGCAGGGCGAAAAAGATATTGGGTACAGCTGATTTTACCCTTCTTTACGATAAAGGATACCATACCGGAACGGAGTTCGATTATGCCCACAAGCAAGGCGTAGAAGTGATGGTGGCTATTCCTGAAGTAGCTTCCCATGCTCCTGACTTAGCTTTTGATGTGGCTAACTTTACTTATGATAAGTTACTTGATGTTTACACCTGTCCGGCTGGGGAATCTTTAACCACCAATGGCAGATGGTACTTTAAAAAACATGGCAAAACTACCAATAGGATGAAACATTATAAGACCAGGGCTTGCCATTCCTGTCCCTGTTTTGAGCGTTGCACCAAAAACAAAGCGGGCAGGCTGATCGAGCGGACGGAACATGCCCAAGTGATTGAAGCCAACAAAACTAGAATAGAACTCAATAAAGAGTTATACCGTAAACGGCAGGCGATTGTGGAGCATCCTTATGGCATCATCAAGCGGCAGTGGGGGTTTTATTATATCATGACTAAGAAAACCAACAAGCATGCATCAGCGGATGTGGGATTGATCTTCACTGCTTTCAACCTGCGCCGGATATTCAATATCATCGGCCATGAAATGCTTAAAAAGTACCTAAAGGTACTTGCCTGTTTTTTTACCGTTGTTTGTAGCTATTTTAAGCCTTTATACACTCTTGTTTTATTGGCAACTAAATATATCATTCAGAAAATTGGTTGCTTTTTTATGCCTGTAAATCACTTATATTTACGTTATACGCAGTTGG
>JAHJVW010000045.1 GCA_018828585.1 Bacteroidota bacterium | reverse complement strand
TCACCCTTGGTATTATTTAATATTTCTAATTTCATAAAATAATCAATTATAATAATGCTGATGATAAGCCTCTTATCGCATATTGTTTTAAATAGAAAATTAATAATAAACAAAAGTATTTGCAGCTTATATTAGAGCAACATCATAAATAGTGGAAAATGAAGGCAAAAAATCACATGAATGAAACCGAAAAAGCTATAGTTCACTTATCAAGAACTACATTTTAAATTGGGATTAAAATGCCCAAATAATTATAAAAAAAAGGTGTTTGTTCCCAAAATCAAACGCAACTTAACCAATTAATATAAACTAAATTCAATTAATATGTCTAAAGATGTAAGCACTTCTTGTGGGTGTAACAGTAATAGAAGGGGATTTATTAAAACAGCTGGTTTAGCTGGATTAGCCCTTTCTGGTTTGCCGCAAATAGCTTCGGCAATTACCGGAGATCAGCATCATGCAAATGAAATTCTTAAAAGTAAAGTTGTTTTAGATGGCAAGGTAAAGCATATTACCTTATTGCATACTGCTGATATTCATGCTCAATTATATACTCATGATGAGTTTTTTTGGGAGAATAATAAGCCTGTATATAAGAAAAGGGGCGGTTTTGCAGTCTTAAAGACGATGCTAAATACTATAAAAGCGCAAAACCCAACTAATACTTTAATTATTGATGGTGGCGATTGTTTTCAGGGAGGAGCAGTTGCTGCTTTAACCGAAGGACAAGCCATTGTGCCGCTTATTAATAATATTGGCTATGATTTAGTTTTACCAGGTAATTGGGAAGTGGTTTATGGTAAAGAAATGATGCGTAAAGATATGGGCGGTTATGATGCTCAAAAAATTTGCGCCAATATGTTTCACCAAACCAATGATATAGAAAATGGAGATTTAATGTTTCCGCCTTATTGGACAAGCTATATGGCGGGTATAAAAATTGGTTTTATTGGTTATAATGATCCCTTAACACCAAAAAGGCAATCACCTGCTTATAGTGAAGGAATTACGTTTACAAAGCCTGAGCTTAATGTTGGGAAATATGTAAGAATTTTGCGTGATTATGAGAAATGCGAAATGGTTTTTTTAGTGACTCATATGGGTTTAGCACAGCAAGTAGATTTAGGAAATCATATAGAGGTAGACGGTGTTGATTATATTTTAGGTGCCGATACGCATGAAAGAGTAAGAAAACCAATTGATACTAAGTACACTAAAGTAACAGAACCTGGGGCATTTGGGTCGTTTATTTCTAAGTTGGATATTGTAATTGAAGATGGAAAAATTAAAGATCATAATTATCAACTGTTAGATGTTGACCCCGAATTGTACAAACCAGATGAAGAAATGTTGGATTTGGTACAAAAAGCCAGAGCTCCTTTTCAAAAGCAATTAGATAAAGTAGTTGGGAAAACTACGGTGCCTTTAGTGAGGTATTATGTATTAGAAAATCCTATGGATAATATGATTACTGATGCCATCATGTGGAAATTTAAGCCCGATATTGCCATTAGTAATGGTTTTAGATTTTGTCCGCCTTTAGTTCCTGATGCTAAAACAGGTGTTGCAGAAATTACTCACGAGTTTTTATGGAGCATGCTACCTGTAAACAGTGATGCCAAAACTGGTGAAATTACCGGACAGCAATTGCATGAATGGTTGGAGAAAGAATTGCATAATGTTTTTGCAAAAGACCCGGCAGAGCGTTTTGGGGGTTGGGTGATTCGTTTTTGCGGAATGGAAATTAATTTCACAGCGTATAACGAAAAAGGTAATCGCTTAAATTGGGTGAAAGTAAAAGGTAAAAAGGTAGATAAAGATAAACTATACTCTATAATAGCTTGCGAAAGAGAAGGCGACCCTAATGATACATTATGCAGAATAGATCATGTTAAAAACCCAAAATTAATGGGCGCAAAGCTTCATACTATTTTAACAGAATATTTAGCAGTTCATTCGCCTGTGTCACCAAAAATAGAAGGTAGGGTTACAGCTACAGATCAACCTGCAGATTTATTATCTCAATTAGAAGGGTACGATTATAAATTTATATAAAGGTTTATTTGAATTCTTTTAAGGAAATATTTTTTTGCGATAAATCAAAATATAAAGTGACCAATATCACGGAATACAATACATATTAAGCATAACTTTAAATATAAATTTAAGCGTTATGAAAAAAAATATGGGTACCCTAGATAAAGTTATTAGGATTCTAATAGCGATATCAATTATAGCATTGTATTATTCAGGAATCGTTTCCGGCACATTGGCGATTATTCTTCTGTTATTTTCTGTTGTATTTATAGCAACTAGTTTTATTAGTTTTTGCCCTTTATATATCCCTTTTAAAATAAATACCACTAAAAGATAATCGAATGAAAAACCATTATCAAATACTTATTGTAGGTGGAGGAAATGCGGGCATATCTGTAGCTGCACAACTTTTATTAAAAGATAGTAAGCTAAATATTGGGATTATAGATCCGTCAGAAAAACATTATTATCAACCTGCTTGGTCATTAGTTGGTGGTGGTATTTACGATATAAAGAAAACAATTAGAAATGAAGCAGATGTAATTCCAGATAAAGCGCATTTGATTAAAGAAGCTGTTTCTGAGTTTATTCCGGATGAAAGCCTTCTTATATGTAAAAGTGGTGCAAAGTTTTCATATGATTTTTTAGTGGTAGCGCCAGGTATTCAGCTAGACTGGGATAAAGTAAAAGGTTTAAAAGAAGCTATAGGTAAAAATGGCGTTTGTAGTAATTATACTTATGCTACAGCACCTTATACATGGGAAACTTTAAGGAATTTAAAAGGAGGGAAGTTCATTTTCACCAATCCAAACACCCCAATTAAATGCGGTGGAGCCCCACAAAAAATCATGTATCTAGCTGCTGATTATCTTAGAAAACATGATTTAACAAATAAATCTGAAGTTCATTTTTACAGTGGTGGAGGAATTATTTTTGGAGTAAAAAAATATGCTGATGTGCTGAATAAAGTGATCAAAAGATATGGTATAAAAACACATTTCAACAATAATTTAGTTGAAATAGATGGACCTAATCAGATTGCATATTTTGAAACTAAAAATGAAGCAGGAGAAACGGTAATAGTTGAACAAAAGTTTGATATGTTACATGTTACACCTCCACAATCGGCACCAGATTTTATTAAAAGTAGCCCTTTAGCTGTTAAAAATAATCCTTTAGGTTGGGTAGATTTAAATAAAGACACCTTACAACATAATAGTTATCCAAATATTTTTGGATGTGGAGATGCAGGCAATACCCCTAATGCTAAAACGGGCGCTGCTGTGCGTAAGCAAGTTCCGGTTTTAGTGGCAAATTTACTTTCATTAATGAAAGCGCAACCATTAACAGAAAAGTATAACGGTTACGGTTCTTGTCCATTAATTACTGGTTATGGTAAGCTTATGCTTGCAGAATTTGATTATAATAATGAGCCTTTAGAAACTTTTCCTTTTAACCAAGCTAAAGAACGTTGGAGTATGTGGCTGTTAAAAACTTTGGTTCTACCTTGGATGTATTGGAATAGAATTTTAACTGGAAAAGCATAAAAAGTATTTAATTATTATTAAAGAATTATCAATTTATTTAAGAAGTAATAAAGGTTAAAACTTTATTGCTTCTTTTACTTTAAATTAAAATCATGTTAATAACTGACTTCGGTCAATAAAATCTTGTTTTAAGTAATAGAAATTAGCGTAAATATTAATTTACTATGATTTCGACTTTGTCTTTACACGCTTTATCTTCAGAATTACAAGAATAACAGCTAACGGACGGGTGTTTGCGAAGTTGCGGCATTACAACCACATTCCATTCCGTTTACAGATTAAAGATATAGAAAAGAAGCACTTCCACAAAAGCACTTTCCCTGCAACTTTGCAAACATTGTGTTATGGCAGGTAAAAACAAAGTGATAGTAGCAGGAAACAAAAAATTGGAATCAGCAATTGCAACAAAATTAAAACTGCGTTAATTCAGTTGATCTTAAATACCTGATGACGGACAAGAGTTTATGATGTCCCAAATTAGCAGAAGTCTTAGCGCTTTAGACAGGTGCCAAAGTCTGACTTGTGCTCTGCCATTAAACTATGTCGGAAGTCAGAAGACCGAAGACTAAAGTGTAGCGTTGGGTTTTAAAAATGTAGTATTTAATTAGAAAATTAAGATTTAAGAGGATGAGCGCTAAGGGGTGTTCATCCTTTTTTTTTGTCATCCGATAGTCCCGATAGCTCGGATGACAGGTAGAAGTTTAAACAAACCACCGTTAATTTCCTTCCGTTTGAATTCTTTGGGTATAAGCAGCAATCGTTTCGGTGGGTTTTCCTAATTCGTCCCAGGTAAACTGAGCGCCAAACTTCTCGGGGTATTTATTAATGGCTTCTAAAATATGATAAATGTAATTTACTTTTTGTGAAAACTTACCCGCTAATCTCAATGCGCCAATAGGGACACGAGCGATTTTTAAAGTTTCTTTTTTGTAATGACTGATAAAAATCTTTACCGCGTCTTCCATCCTATGGGCCTCAGGACCTTGAATCGTATACTCCCTATTTTCGTCCGTTAAAATCTCGAAAGATTTAGCCACTTGTTTTCCATAATCCTGTCCGCTTACCCAATATTGTTTGATACTCGAGTGACCCGCTAGATTCATCTTTTTCCCGGCTTTAAATCCTCCTTTATCAAAGTTTTCCATAAAGTTAGATGGATAGAAAATGGTATATGGAATACCCGATCCTTTTAAAATTTGTACCGCTTTTTGTTTTACCTCAAACACCCACCATTTAAAGCAATTTTGCCCTTGATAATCTTTCACCAAAGATGACAAATACGCAATCCGTTGCACTTGATTTGCTTTTGCAGCCTCTATCAAGTGTAGCAAACCATCTGTCTCGGGCATAAAGTCTTTAGGTTTGGTATTTTGCGAAATATGTAAGCTCAAATACACCGCATCTTGCCCTTTTAAAGTCTCAAACAAACTCATTTTATCCTCTAAATCGCCATATAAAATGGTGCAATCAGGGAAAACACCTCTGGCTTTTTCTACATCTCGGGTAATAATGGTAACCTCAAAACCAGCTGCTATTAAAGCTTTGGTTACGGGTTTCCCCAACATACCTGTAGCGCCTATAATTGCTATTTTTTTCATGCGATTGTTTCCTTTAAAACATTGGCGATTCGCAATTCCATGGTCTCCAAATCGGCGTATCCTTTCGCAATCATATAAAAATGATGATCGCCTGTTTTAATAAATGCTGCCGGATAGCCCGTCACTTGTAATTGGCGAGCTAAGGCAAAATCGTAATAGGCCGCTTGTTTAAATTCTTCGCTATTTAGTTTTTCGATAAACTCATCTGGGTTAATCTCAAAATGGGGTACTAAATTAATATAAGTTTCATCCCGACTTAAATCTTTACCCTCAAAATTTAACGCTTTTTGTAAGGCATGGGCAAATAGTACCGCCTTATCGGGAAGATAAGTTTTAAAAACAGACAAAGCAATGGAAGGCTTTTCTGAACTCAGGTAAATGCCACCTTCGTCTAATGCTTTAATAAATGGCTCGCCAAATTTAACTTGGCTTGTTTCTTCTACATTTGGATAATGGCTTTTGATTAACGCCGACCTATTGGTGATTGGCCCGGCACTTTCCCCTAAAACCATCCCTCCAGAAATCACCTCGAAATTGAAATCATCCTGATATTTCTCGTAGATATCTTTCATCACCCCGCTATATCCATAGCACCAGCCACAAAGCGCATCATAAACATAAATCAAACTGAATTGGCCATTTTCCATAGCTACAAAGCTAGAAATTGATGTGCGCTCTATTGTTTGTAGATGGTCAAATTAGAAATGGAATTAGAAATCCATTGTCATTTTTAGGATGTTATGGACTTTTCCTTTGTAGTTGATGATTAAATCATTAGGTATAAATTGAAAGCCAGATTTGAGATAGCAATTGATGGCTGCATCATTTCTTTCATGCACAAAAAGATCCATTTTTTGAATTGCAGATATTGTTTTAGCTTCCTGATTCAAAGCTTTGATAAATGCTTGCCCCTGTCCTTTTCCTCTTTTTTGGCTTTCGCCGATGATGAGGTGACCTAAACGCGATGATTGCTCATCTTGAGGGATAATTTCTCCAAAAGCAGTTGGAATTCCATCATCATCTAAACCTAAATAAGCTTTCCTTTCCGGATTTTTCAGGAAGTAATCATCTAATTGTTCTAGGTTAAGCGGATAAGATAAACTAAGAGCCGCAAATAAGAAGAAAGTTTCTTCGTCTTTTACCCAGTCGATCAGGATTTGGTAATGCTGTTTTTTAAAAAGAATAAGTTTCATTTTCTATATTGAGCAATATTACTAATTATGGAGCTGCTTTGATGCTTCAAAACCATCAATCCTAAATCTTGTTTCAAATTTATGTCGATTCAAATTAAAGCTTGCCAACTAACTGATCAACTTTTGCTTAGCCAAGTAGCCAATAAAGCCTATAACGATCATTATCTGTATTTATGGGATGATGGAGGGGAATTTTATGTACAAGCTAACTTTACGCCACCACAATTTGAAAAAGAATTGAGCGATTCCAATGCGCTGTTTTACCTCATCTATAAAGATGAAGAAGCTGTTGGTTACTTAAAGTTAAATATTCACAAAGCTTTTCAGGATTTTACCGACCAACAAGCGCTTGAATTAGAGCGTATTTACCTCATGAAATCTGTCACTGGACAAGGTGTTGGCTCTCATGTGATGAATTTTGTAATTGCGCTAGCTCGCGAAAAACAGAAGTCCATCATCTGGCTTAAATCTATGGATAGCAGTGCGTCTGTTAGCTTTTATCAGCAACATGGTTTTGAAGTTGTAGGAGAAAACTTATTACCTTATGCTTTAATGAAAAAGGAGTTTAGGAGGATATTGAGTTTGTATAGGAAGGTTTGATATTTGTGTTTCTTTTTTCTTGAGCCCTCATGGCTTGCCTGCCCTAGCCGGGCAATGGCTTTCAACTTTTTCTTGATAAAAAGTTGAGCAAAAATCAAGGCTTGCACAATATTTGTTCGATTAGCCTCAATAAATCTTTCTATGCGCAAGCAGGAGCCGTATGAAAGCATTTCTGATGTTGAATGGCATCCAACACTTCTTCAGCTTGCTTGTCATTAGTTTATGAAAGTATTTGCAAAAGATTTATTGGACTCCTCTTCCAAATCTTCTGATGCCATCCATATAGTGTGGCTCTGCTTTGTTGATTTGCAACGTTGTATTGATTATATCTGGTTACTTTGTGATAAGGAGCGTTGGAGTAGTGCTGGAGAAATCATAAAAGTAGAAGCACTGCCATTCTACAAGCACTACCAAGCCTGTAGCGCATGCGATTTTACGTTCGGTTTGCATGTACTTTCAAAAAGTAATAAACGAGTAAAAATAAGCGCTCCTGCTTTTATGATTGTGCTTAAGCTTTGTGCGGCCAAAGCACCTGAGCGGAAAAAAAGAGATTTTTGTTTCTTTTCATCTGAAAAGAAATAGCCATTCCGCCGACAATTGAGGCGGACGATTTCAAAATCAAAACCTTCTTCAAAAGAAAGCAAAATCATCAAAATGAAAAAGCCAGTAAATCGCTTTGCGGAGATTCTTCACTATCGTTCAGGACGATGCGGTAAATGAAAAAAACTTATAGTAAGTCAGGAATTATTTTCTCAAAACTAAATTCAAATAAAAGAAAAAAAGACCCAATGAAATCATCAGGTCTTTAATCTTAATATCTTTATTCTTAAATCTAAGCTAAGCTTCCACTTCCGCTACTTTATCTTGCGGACGACCGTTTTTAAAAGCTTTACGTGTGGTTAAACCTAATAAATCAAACATCAACATGTCGTCTTTAAACTCGGGGTTAGGCGTGGTTAATAGTTTATCTCCGGCAAAGATGGAGTTTGCCCCTGCCATAAAGCAAAAAGCTTGTTCTAAAGTACTCATTTCGTTTCTTCCAGCCGAAAGGCGAACTACTGTTTTTGGCATTACAATTCTTGCGGTAGCAATCATCCTCACCATATCCCAAATCGGTACACGAGGTTGATCTGCCAAAGGTGTTCCTTTTACGGGTACCAAAGCATTTACCGGAACAGATTCTGGGTGTTGTGGCATATTGGCCAAAACTCTTAACATAGCTACCCTATCGTTTACCGTTTCCCCTAAACCAATAATTCCACCACTACAAACGGTTAATTTTGCTTTACGTACGTTCTCGATGGTTTTTAGACGATCATCATAGGTACGGGTAGAAATGATCCGCTTATAATCTTCTTCAGAAGTATCTAAATTATGGTTGTAAGCATATAAGCCCGCATCAGATAAACGTTGCGCTTGATCTGCGGTTAACATCCCTAAAGTACAGCAAACCTCCATATCCATATCGTTCACTGCTTTCACCATATCAATCACGCGATCAAAATCGCGGTTATCACGTACCTCTCTCCATGCAGCACCCATACATAAGCGAGATGCACCACCTTCTTTTGCACTTTGTGCCGCAGCAATCACTTCATCTACCTTCATCATCGCGTGTACATCTACATCGGTATGGTAACGGGCAGCTTGCGGGCAATAGGCACAATCTTCGGGGCATCCCCCAGTCTTAATAGAAATTAAAGAGCTGATTTGCACTTCAGAGTAATCTTTGTTTTCGCGATGTATGGTGGCAGCTTCATAAACCAAATCTAAAAATGGCTTGTTGTAAATGGCTAATATCTCTTCGTTTGTCCAGTTGTGTTTTGTTTGCATGTTTTATGTTTTAAAGATCATGGTTTATGGTTGATAGTTTATGGTCCATGGTTTTTCCATCAACTATGATCAATTTGCGATTTTCCAGATTGCAATTATAGCAATAATTTAGAGGCCAGACCTAATAAAAGTAAGAATCCGAAGACATCTGTAAAGGTAGTAATGATGATGGAGGAGGCAATGGCGGGATCAATTCCTACCCTTTTTAAGATCAAAGGAATGCCAGCACCGGTAATCCCTGCAATGACTAAATTTCCAGTCATTGCCATAAAAATCACCAAGCCTAACATCGGGCTATCGTCATAGAAAAAGGCAAAAAGAAAAACGATTAAACCATTGACAGCACCATTTATAAAACCTACTGTAAGTTCTTTAATTACAGTTCGATAAGCTTGCTGATCTGATAAATCACTTAAAGTAATCCTACGTACAGTTACGGCTAATGCCTGCGTAGCGGCGTTACCCCCCATCCCTGCAATAATGGTCATGTAACCTGCTAAAACCACAATCCTTGTAACGGTGGGTTCGAAATAGCGAATCACGGAGGATGCCAAAAAAGCAGTCCCTAAATTCAAAATTAACCAAGGCAAACGCGACTTTACTGCCTCTATCCAGTTACCGCTTAGTTCTTCATCTTCAGATACTCCGGATATTTTTAACATATCCTCGGTATTTTCTTCCTGCATCACGTCAATCACGTCATCAAAGGTAACTCTACCCAATAAACGCATGTTAATATCCACTACCGGAATACTGGTTAAATTGTATTGCGAAATCAAATCGGCTACCTCTTCCTGATCCACATCTACTCTTACATAAACAAAATCAGCATTCACCAAATCAGCAACTTTTGCATTTGCTTTGGCTTTAATGATGTCTTTTAGCGATACAATACCCTGCAAAACATCGTCAGCGGCAACTACATAGATGGTATAAAATTCTTCAATCTCTTCACTTTGTAGGATGATCTCGTCTATCGCCTGTTTTTTAGACATTTCAGCATTGACCTTGATCACCTGAGTGTTCATCAAACCACCGGCGGTATCTTCCGGATAGGTCATCAGATTACGGATGTTGACCGCATGTTCTTTGTCCATTTCAGACAAAATCTCATGCTGATCTTCGACCCCCATTTGCGAGATGATATCCGTCGCATCATCATAATCCAACTCTTCGATGATGTCTTGACGTTTCTCCGAGTCTATCTCGATCAATAACTCTTCAGGGTGTGCCTCGTGACTCATCTCCGATATGATTTCGGAAGCTAACTCGGCGGGTAAAAGATGGATGATGGTTTTTTGATCTTCTAAAGAAATCGACTCGAAAAGAATGGCTATTTCGGAAGCATGGTATTCTTCCAGAAGGATTAATAAATTTTCATCAGACCCTTCTAGTGCCTGTTTTATCTTTAAAATATCGGTTTTATCGAGATCGAAGGATTGCATCGCTGCTAAAATAAGGTTAAAGGTTTAAAATGTTAGCTTTCGCTGCTATTATTTTTGATAGAATTAGATGTATAATATTTCCCTCTCATTCATACTTTGCTTTATTGAATTTGTTTTAAAATGATAAAATAAATTTTTGTAGAAATGCGTCAATCGTTACACAGAAAATAGGCTTAAAATGAATAGATAAACGAAAAGGAAAATGATGTTTTAATTGTTGAATTGAGGGTGATGCTGTTGTTTAAAAGAAACTAAAGAGCATTTATAATTTACGATGTGCTTTTATCCCTTCGCTGATGCTGAATAGCGTATTATTATCTAGTGGTATGCCTTCGATTTGAACAATATAACCTTGATCATCCATTTTTATCTTGACATCGGAACGATCTCCAGGCATTTGTACCTCAAAATCCGAACTGTTTTCGAACCCAGTTACTTTTGCTATTTTATTGTCCACATCCCCCATGATGTTGATTTCAATTTCAAATGAACCTTTCATGTAAAACAAGGTGCAATATTAATACCAAGATAGGGATGAGATGGCTGCGTATCTTTGGAATATCTAAAATCGCATCTTCTTTTATCCTTAAACCGTCCTTCTTTTGCAAAATACCAGATTAAAACATATCTCTTCTTTTGCCTTTTGCGCACAAGACTTTCCGGCCCTATGGCGGGCCACGCCTTTTACTTTTATTGCTATTTAATATTTATTTTTAATGAAGCTCAAGAATGCTAGCGCATTTTTTCCGCAAAAAGTAACCAAAGAGCCGTCCCGATAACTCGGGACCATCAAGGCGGATTTTAAGCTCAGGAATGTTATCGGTTAAAGATTTAGTTAATAAAAATATCCTTTCTCATACTAATTTTAGACAAATAGCAGAGCCACTCAATAAGGACGGCCTTACAGATTTTAGCAGCAGAAAGCATTGGAAGCCCTGCAAAAACATTCATAAACAAGTGAACAAGGAAAAGTTAAAGCCCTAAAGTGGGAAAAAGCGTTGGAGGCCTCAACTTTGACGAAATAAGGCTTACAATAGCTTTATGCAATAAAAGATGTACAGCCTTGATTTTTGGGTTACTTTTTTATCAAGAAAAAGGGAACTAGAGATTGCCCGCTCATGAGGGCAGGAAAGCCTTGAGGGTAAAAGCAAAATCATTTTGAACAAACCATAAATTAAAATTCTAGGATAAGGCTATATCTGGAAACCAGAAACTGCCCATTTAATCCCTAAACCATCCCTTTCGGGCAAAATACCATACTTGCAAAATAGCTATTAAACCCATCAAACCTAAAACATATAGATAACCATTGTGGACATATAATTCGGGCATGTTATTAGGTAATATTGCTCCGGTTGTAGGGTCTTGTCGAGAGAAGTTCATGCCATAAATACCCGCAATAAAAGTCAAAGGAATAAAAATTGCCGAAATAATGGTTAAGATTTTCATCACCTCGTTCATCTTGTTGCTGATGAGCGAAAGATAAAGGTCGAGTAGGCTGGTGGAGTTTTCCCGCATACTGTCAATTAAATCGCTCATTTGGATACTATGATCGTATGCATCGCGATAAAACACCTTGGTTTCTTCGTTGATTAAAGGACTGATACTACGGAGTATTTCATTGAGTTTATCACGCTCGGGCCAAATGGCTCGTCGCATAGAGATGATGAGTTTTTTTGCACCTTGTATACGGAACATTAATATTTTACGGGGTTTTTGGTAGATGTGGTCTTCAATGGTTTCTAGCTCCTGACCCAATCTATCTGAAATCACAAAATAATGGTCAATCACGGTATCAATTAAAGCATAAAGCATATAAGAAGCCCCTAAAACGCGGATGTTCCCTTTTACATTTTTACGGAGGCGGTTTCGTACTGGATCTAAGACATCGTCATAATCTTCCTGAAAGCTGATAAGTAGATTGGGGAAAAGCAAGAAAGATAATTGTTCGTTCTTTAGTTGTAGCCTCGAGTCTAGCTCTAACATTCGGCTCACTACAAATAGATAGTCGTCATAATCGTCTATTTTAGGTCTCTGATAAGTATTAACAATATCTTCCAACACCAAAGTATTGACATCGAACTCTGTTTTAATGGCATCTAAGACCGACTGTGTACCTAAACCTTTCACATCTAACCAATGGGTTCTATCTGGATATTTAGCCATAAAATCAAAAGCTTTTACAATATCATCTGTTTCCAGTTCGTCGAGGTTTTCCTCATCATAGGAATACACAAAAAGCTTACTTTTTAACGCCGTATCACTAATCACAAAAGTACCCGGCACTTGTCCTGGCAATTCTTGTCGTTTAGTTTGGATAATTTTACTTCGTGGTATCTTGAGTAAATTCAAAGGGTTTGGAAGGTGAGCGAATTGATCTTTGATATCCATGTGGCTTTGCTTTTAAGTGATGAAATTATGATTTTTTCTTTAAAACAGACATGGTAAGCTATTTAAATGTTTGATTTGGTTTTATTCATCGTGTTTTTGGTTGACTTGTCCATAGAAAGGAGAATAGAAAAATCATAAAACAATTTTCACGTAGTTTTTCACTGGCTTTCAAAAAAAACAGCTGTTGTTGGCAAAAGTATGGGGATTAATAATGATGATCTAATCTGGATAAAGAAAGTCATCATCAACAACAATGTGAATACCGATAGAAATCTGAGCGCCAAATTAAAGAGGTCTTCAAGATGTTGTCCCACCTAATTAATGACTTCCATTTTCGAAATTGGATGTATTTCTGCCCATCCATTATGACTGTCAATCACCAGACTTCCTGATACGCGTACATGATCATTGATGCGAGGGATCAAGATATGATTGACAAATCCGTTACAAGTATTACCCACCTTTTTCAAAGTTGTTTTATTCACGCAAACGGCTTCAATAACTAGATAACCTTGTTTTTTCTTGATGTTCTTTTTGGTGAGGATGTCGCCTTGTCCTTTATCCAGCTTTAATAGCATGTGTTGGTCACCATCTTCGTCAGTACTACTTTCTTCTATGATACCCGTCACTGTTTTACATTTATCAATAACCTTTAATCTGGAAGGGTTGTAAACATATTTCCACATAGAGGTATCACAATTAATGGTAGAATTGTGAGCTGATACATTTTGCTTAATTTCTGAAGTAGCGGTTTGTTGCGCTTTATCTTTTTTATGATGTTTTTTGCCTTTCTTCTGATCACAAGAAAAAGAGAGGGAAATGGAAATAGCCACCAAGAAAAATAAAACCTGTTTAAATTTTATAGCTGTCATATTATTTGATTATTAAATGTGAAATTAAGCTTTGTTAGTGAAGATTCGCTGGTCAGATCGATAGCGAAGATCATGCCATTTATGCCTTTGCCTCATCAAATATAATTAATTAACAACTGTTTTTAATTATTTAAATTGTTCGCTATTTTATTGAATTAAAGTGCCGATAAATTTTAGTTGTGAGGGAGTACAATCCATCACTCCTACCAACAGATCAATACCTTTTAGTTAGAAATTTTAAAGAAAATGGTGCAAGTGTAAGGACATCATGAAAGTTAGGTGGCTAATTCTTTTAATAGCGGATAAACGCGTTTAAATTTATCGAAACATTGCTCATAGATTATTTTATGATCTTTATTTGGTAGATAAGTAATTCCTGATGTTTTGGTGATCTCCGTTTCAATATGGAGTGCTTCAAAACCAATCAACACTGCTCCCCAAGATGAAGCCTCTACCGTCTCGGCAACCATCACTTTCATTTGAAAGATATCAGCTGTCATTTGTAACCAAAATGGATTTTTTGCAAAGCCACCACTTGCCATCATCGTCATTTCCTTTTGCTTTAGTTTATCTGGCAATAAAATCTCCATAATGCTTAAAAGTCCAAATAAAATCCCTTCCATTGTAGCCCGAATCAAATGTGCTTTTTGATGTGTAATCTTTATACCCAAAAGGATTCCTTTTGCAGATGCATCCCAAATAGGAGCTCGCTCACCCAATAAATAGGGAACAAATAATAATCCCTCAGCTCCTGCAACCACCGTTGCTGCTTGCTCAAAAAGGGTTTCAAAATCGTCTTCAGTTTGTAAAATAGCTTCTTTTAACCATTGTAAAACTACGGCTCCATTGCTTACGGCTCCTAAGGTCAGGTATTGCTTTCCTTTTAAATGATAACATTGTGTTCGCATTTGCACATCAATAAAAGGTTTGTCGATGGGTAATCTGATAGCGCCACTGGTTCCAATAGTTAAAGCAACTTTACCCAGTTCCATTGCTCCAGTACCTAAATTAGCCAAAGGCCCATCACCGCCACCTATTACAAAAACGGTATTGATCTGGTCGCTTTTAAACGTATGGGTTGGACCCACAATGGTTGACAGTTGAGAAGTTTTAATGTGTAGATAATCCAATATAATCGCATCCCATTGCAGATCATAAATATTCATCATTCCAGTTCCCGAAGCCATGGAAGAATCAATCACGTATTCACCCGTCAGATGATGCCAAATGTATTCTTTGATGCTGATGAACTTATCAGCTTTTGAAAATGCTTTTTTATCATTTTCTTCGAACCAAGCAATTTTAGTCATTGGTGAAAAAGAATGAATGGGGATGCCTGTTTTTTGATAAAAGTGTAGCCCTTGTGCTGATGCTTTTAAATCTTCTGCTAAGGAATGCGCTCTGTTATCTGCCCAAATGATGGCATCTGTTAATGGTTTTCCAGTCTCGTCTACAATTAAAACACTTTGCATAGCCGAGCTGAAACTGATCAACTGAGGGGATGTATCTTTGGTAATGGTTGCAATGCAAGAAAGTACAGCTTCCAAAATTTCATGCGGCTTTTGTATACTCCAAGAAGCTTCAGGATGATAAATGGCATATTCTTTCGCAACCTGTTGAATTACCTTCCCCGCTTTATTAAAAGCAACTGCTTTTGTTGCAGTTGTACCAATGTCAATACCCACATACACTTCTTCCATTATTAATTTTTTATTGCGATAAACAGACCTTTAGCTAATCAATAAATTTAAAACCATTACGCCAGCTAACCCCACCACACCTACAATGGTTTCCATGGCGGTCCATGATTTAAAAGTGTCTTTGATACTAATTCCAAAATATTCTTTAAACATCCAAAAGCCAGTGTCATTTACATGAGAACACATTAAGCTTCCTGCTCCAATAGACAGCACCATCAATTCGGGACTAATTCCAGAACTCGCTACTAAAGGCTGTACAATTCCTGCAGCGGTTAATCCCGCCACGGTTGCTGATCCTAAAGCTATCCTGATAATGGTTGCAATCAACCAGCCCAATACCAATGGCGATAGCGTGGAGTGTTCAAAAAAAACAGCTACGTCTGTCCCTATTCCGCTATCAATCAATACTTGCTTGAAGGCGCCGCCTGCTCCAATAATCAAAATAATCATGGTGACAGAACTCATAGAAGATCCTAATTTATTCATCACATCTTCTATTTTCTTTCCTCTTCTAATTCCTAAAAACACAATGCCTAACAACACTGCAATCAGCATGGCTGTAGTGGGGTTACCTAAAAACTCAATTATTGCTCGTAAGGTAGGATCAATTGATACAAAAAAGGAACTTAACGTGGCCAATCCCATCAAAATAACGGGCGTTAAAGCAATCAAAAAACTAATGCCAAAAGAAGGCATTTCGGTTTCGTTAAAGGTCTTGTATTCAAATAATCCTTTTGGTGGATTGGTCTTGATATTTTTTATAAATTCAGGAAAAACAATACCTGCTGCCAATAAAGAAGGAATAGCCACTAACATTCCGTATAATAAAGTTTTCCCAATATCTGCCTTAAAAATAACGGCAATGGCTGTAGGTCCAGGATGAGGAGGTAAAAACCCATGTGTAATAGAAAGAGCGGATGCCATGCTAATTCCTAAATAGATAAAGGGCAGTTTTGTATTGACCGCTATGGCATAAATCATCGGAATCAACACGACAAAACCCGCATTATAAAACATCGCTATTCCTACGGCAAAACCAGTGACTAGCACTGCCCATTTAATTCGTTTTAATCCAAAAGAATTTATTAATACCGTACTTATTCGTTGGGCTGCACCACTATCAGTCAATAGTGTGCCCAGCATTACCCCAAAAGCTAAAATCAATATTAAAGAACCTAAAGTACTTCCTAGACCTGATTGTATAGAATTAACGATCGTTCCTAAAGGCATCGCCTTCGCAATGCCAACAAAAAAAGAGGCTAGTAATAACGAGATAAAGGCATTTAATTTTAATACAGCAATTAAAAAAAGTAATAATAAGATGCTGCCAACTAAGATGAATAAGGACATTTATTTTATTGGGTTTAAAGAAGGGCAATTCATTTAACTAAGAAAAGAAAATAAAAATAAACTATTTAGTTTTTTTTAAAAAACATACCTTTTAAATGGTTCGAAAGAGCAACCCTTAATTCCTTAGTAATTATTTTTAATTGCAGGATGAAACCGCATCCTAATAGAATGGCTTATTCATACAAACTTTGTTAAGGTGTGTTTAACCTAAGCACTAGTTTCAGGCAGCGTATCAGGTATTTCCATTTTTGCGACGCCTATACGGTCATCTGCCATGCCGTAGTAAACATCTATACGGTTAGGCTGTCCAATATCATCGCGACGGTCTATCCCTGTAGGGAAAACCACATTGGCAATTGTTCCGATGGTTTCTTCTGGAAGCTCTGGAATGAGGATTGGTTTTGCCGAACGATAAATTACTTTTTGAGGATCCAATTCTGATAAGATCATGACCCCTGCATCATAACATAGTTTAGGTTGATCAGGTGTTGATCCTTCCAATTCATGCACCCCATGGTAAACCACAAGCCAACCCAGTTTGGTTAATAAAGGAGGTGCGCCAGCACCAATCTTTATATTTTCCCATGCTTCTATGGGCATCGCCAAACGGTGGTTAGAGGTAAATTTAGCATATTGAAAGTTGGTGTCTTCCCCAAAATTATAATAAGAAATCCAGATGCTTTCTTTATGAGAATCCATTTGGCGTTCTTTATGCTTAACGGTTTCTTCAGGACTTGAACCCGGAAAGAGCGGACGATGCAACATCCCAATGGAAGGATGGCCTTTTGGACTCCTAATTGTCAAAGGAAAAACGCTGGCATCTTTATTATTAATGCCATTAAAATCAATGCCTTTATAACAAGTGTAATGCACAAGCCCCAAACGTTCCCATTTAAACAAATCTTTCGATCGGGCCACTGCAATTCGAGGTCCATTAGGGCCAAAGGCAGTATAAGTCATGATGTATTCTTTTAAAGGATCAACAAAAGTCACCCTTGCATCTTCACAACCTCCTCCTCCATTTGGTCGTTTCTCATAAGCTTCTTCGGGTTCTAATGCAATACCCAAACGTTCTACGCCAATTGGGTCGCCTGCTTTATTAAACTTTACTCGGGCAATGCCTATACGAGAATAATTATTTTTCGCCACTAATCTTGGAAAAAGATAAAGTTCACCATCTGGTCCGCGAGTTACCGCAGGATTAAGCACCCCTTCTGTCTCTAGTTCATTGCCTTGCTCTGGCTCCATGATGGTGCCAATGCGTTGTAGTTGAAATGGAATCATAAATTTTACGCTCTATTTATTTATTTAAACAGGCAATGATGGTTTCGATGACTCTTTTGGTTTCTTCAGGGTCTCTAACCTGAATACAAGTTACTCCTGTTTTTCTGGCTGGATGATCGTTTCCACCTTCAAACAAAGCATCCCCAATAAATAGCATATCATCAATTTTGATGCCCAATACTTCTTGAAGCTTATGGATGCCATAGGCTTTGTCAATTCCGGGTTTAGTGATGTCGATAGAAGTGGCTCCGCCCATGGTGATTGAAAAATCTTTCAGCGATTTATCCAACAGGACTTTAACTTTTTTACGTTTGGCAAAATCATTGTCCCAATCCTTTTTTTCTTTTAAAGGCGCCTGCTGACCTAAAGCCGAGAAAGTAATCTGGCTACCCCGATCCTCAATTTGTTCTCCCCATGTTTTTTTGATGTCTAACCCAGATTTCTCTACAGCCTCCTTTAAATTCGCAATGATTTTCTTTCTCTCCGTTTCTGTAAAGTTCTCAGCATACAATTGCTTCCAGCCATTTTGATATTGATAATATTTAGTGCCACAGGTAGGCAGAATGGAAAGTTTTTTTGTTAGATAATTTGCAGGTAAATGATCCAACACTTGTTTTTCGAATTGAGGCCATGCACCGCCAGATATAATAGCTACTTGGGCCACCTCTAATAAACGACTAAAAAGATCTCCCATCTCCTGATCGATTGCAGATTTGCTTTCGGCGAGTGTGCCATCCAAATCAAAAATAATAAGCTTTTTCATGAATTTGAAAGTTTTTTAGGAGGTATCGATATTTGCAACAAGATCATTTCATGACTAGGTTGTAGCTTTCCTGCTCCAATGATAGCCGGTAAAAGCATCACCTCACCCCTATTAATTGGATAATCAACGGCATCATAAACCAGCGTTCCAGCTCCTGCCAAACAAACCAAAATAGTAGGTTCATTTGTATAACCCACTTTAAAAACCGATTGATCTTTGATTCGATTGACCACAAAATGCTCGTTATCAAATAACTTTTCGGTATTCGGATGTTGTGCATCCACCATTGGCTTCACGGGTCCAATATTCACTTGGTTAAAATCAATACAATCGAGTGCCTCTTCTACCTGAAGTTTGCGGGGTTCACCTGTTTTAGGATCCGTACGGTCCCAATCAGACAAGCGAAAAGTGACATCACTGTTTTCCTGAACCTCAAACACGACTGTTCCTCCAAGCGTATGTACGGTACCAGAATGGATAAAAATAGCATCTCCAATTTCTGGAGTAAAGCCATGCAAGCGATCTGCTAATTGATGGTTTTCTAGCGCCTCCAGTAAATTCTTTCGGTTTGTTTCTGGCTTTAAACCAGCATAAATGCGGCTATCTTTATCGGTTTCTAAAACTACCCAAGCTTCTGTTTTCCCGGTATCTCCTTTGGGGATATATGCTTTTTGATGATCTGAGGGATGAACCTGTACTGATAAAACTTCCTTACAGTCTAAAAACTTTAACAATAAAGGAAACCGTTCAAATTGGTGAGCCAGTTTACCCATTAATTCCTCCGAATTATCTTTCATCAATTGCGTGAGGGTGTAGCCCTTAAAAGCGCCTTCTAAAACTTCGCTGGCATGATCCTCCCTATCGCTTAAGATCCATGCTTCCCCAATTGCTTCGTCTTTTGGTAAGGGTTTAGAAAGTAAATGTTCCAGCTTTCTGCCGCCCCAAAGCCGGTATTGATAGATGGGGTCAAATTTTAAGGGATACCATTGATTTTTCATTAGCATACTGAAAATTATTGTTAGCGAGGGTAAGATTAATTAACGTCCAATCCTGATGAAAATGATCAAGATGCTCATCTAGATGGTTATTGTTATTTGCTCAAAATTCGAGCCATTAGGAAAGGTGGAATGATAAGACAGATTGATAAGCTATTCTCTAAATCTTTTGAGGACGATCTTTTAAAATTGGGAACAAAATTAAAAAGTGGCATGTCATACCCCAAACCAGCTAGCGATCCTTGGTATCATCGCGAGCGAAGCGTGACAATCTGTAACCAATATAGTTTGGTGTCTTTAACAAACAGATTGCTGCGTTAGCACTCCTCACAATGAATTAACAAACAGATTACCATTTCGTTCCACTCCTACCATTCACGTTATTTTTAATTCATTGATTTTTAATGAAATTAAGCAGATTCGTATTGTCATGCTGAGCGGAGTCGAAGCATTTTTCCACTATGCAAAGCGTAAGCCCAAAACATTCCTTCAACCCCGCTCAGGAAGACCCCCCTTATTTTAGCGACAATTTTAAAGGTTTGTTTCAACATTATTTCATATTGATAGCTATAAAATATATTAAACCTCCTCACAAAGGATTTTTCAAAAAAGCTAAAGCGACTTGAAATAGGAAAGCCCCAAAAAAGAAGGCATAAAAAAAGAGGTTGCCTACCACGGTCAACCTCCCCACTGTATGAAACAAAAAAATGTTTGTACGAACTTTTAATTGACCCGACTCATGACCTCTTCTAACGAGGTGTCGTAATCATCTCGTAGGTGAAAGATGGTGAGATTGATTTCTCTAATCCATTGAAAAAATTCTTGGATTTGGTGATACAAACCATAAACGGTTTTATCACATTGATCCGCCCAAAATTTAAGGCCTGATGGATACACCCACACCCTACTGTTGTCAAATGCCTTTATATTTTAAATAATTAAATAACGATAGGTTAAATTTCGAAAATCATTTTTTAAAAAGCAATACCAGATTGTTGGTATTTTTAACTTAAATGCAATAGTTGTTTGGGCGGGTAATTTTTGTTGGTTATCTTGTGTTTTGTAATGGGTAAACTATGGAAGAATAGAACGCAAAATGTGCCGTAATACAACGAGATTTAGTTGTATGATGGAGAATTAATAATACCTATATACAAGTTATAAGCAATATTAACCTAAACAACTAATGAAGAAAAATCTATTATTTTCAGCACTTATTTTATGTTCAACACTATTTAGCTGTACGACAATTTATTATGTGGGAGAAACAACTTCCATTACTAATATCTATTTACAAACCGACACAACATCCTATTTGACTTATTCTATTCCATCTGGAACTAAAGTATTATCAAGAAAGAAAGGGAAAAAGTATAATTACTTGATGTATAAAAACTTTTTTGGTTACGCTTATAATCCATCTTTTTCAAACTATCATAAATACAACTCGACAACAGACGGAAATTTATATGGTTATTCTTCTTATAAACCCTCATCAACGAGCAATTCTACATCAAGTGGCAGTGGAACTGTTCACGTAAAAGGTTATACAAGAAAAGACGGGACTTATGTTCAGCCACATACAAGAAGCGCACCAAGAAAACATTAAAAAAACTGGTAACAGCAAATTTGCGCAAAAATGGCTGACAGTAGTTTACATTAATTCATCAGTTATTTATTTAATTTAGTGCGGTGCGACACAATGGTTCTGCAAGCAATGCCATTTCTGCACAAATTAGCAAACCGTCAGCGTATAATATAAAAATGAACATTTTAACAAAAAATGCTACTTTAATAACTGGAGGTTTAATATTCCTTGGATACTGTCAGTATCATTTTTATTTTGGCGCTTTCGGAATTGACATTTACAATTACATTAACACAACTGAATTACTCCTCTCGTTTTTCCCAGTTTTAGTTTCAAATTTTATTCCTTTAGCAATATTCGTTTATTTAGCTATAATTAGACCTGACATAAAGTATAGAACCCAAGATGGAAAAGATTTTACTAAAAAAATAAAAATAAGAGAAAAGAAAAGGGAACCAATTAAACTAATAAAGTATATCATTTTTTATAGTAGAATTAATCCCAAAACTAAATTCAGATTATTTATCATGCTGGTCATACATCCATTGACAATTGCTTTTGGATTATTAATCGGCATGACAATTACCTTTTGGACATTGGCTAGCCAAAATTCAAAATGGACTGAAGCTGAAGGTCTTTTCTATTTGATTTCAATCGGATGGCTAGTTTTCATAATAGAACCTATTATTTCAAACATAGCAAGTGAATCTGAGTTTGCAAAGAAGCATACTAATTTCATGCAAAAAGCAACTTTATTCAATTACTTTCTTATCTTGACTTATTTTATCCTTTTTTCTCAAAAAATAAAAGCTTGGAAAATACTAAATGGAGAAACTTTTACAAAAGTTCAAATAACCCTTAAAACAAACGAAACTATTTCTACTGATAGCACTTTAATTTATATTGGACAGACAAGCAATTATATTTTTCTTAGAAACAAAAAAGACGCAGACAATATTATAATTAATACATCAAATATTGAAAAATTACAAAAGTCTACTAGGAAATAACCCCCAACTGGTTTAAGTGTTCTGAAGGGTCACTTAAATCTAAATATAAAAACCAAGGACTGTGTCCGGCTTTCAAAAAGATAATCGGCTTATACCGGACGGAGTCCTCGGCTTTTAAAAGCATTTAAGTGATCCTGAAAAAGGAACACTTAAACGAGTTGGTTCTACTGTCCTTGCGAGTAATAACGAAGCAATCTGTTAATTTACGGCAATTTACCATAGGTTACAGATGGCTTCGTTCCTTTGCCATGACTACAAAGGATTGATTACCCCACATTCTACTGTCTTTGCGAGTGCTAACGAAGCAATCTGTTAATTTAAGGCAATTTACCATAGGTTACAGATGGCTTCGTTCCCTCGCCATGACGACAAGGGATTGATGACCCCACGTTCTACTGTCTTTGCGAGTGATAACGAAGCAATTTGTTTTTTAGGCACTAGACATGCCTACTTGCTATACAAGCAGGGCTTCATCCGCAACTCAACAGAAAATCATCATCATCATTAATAATTTAATTAATCCATGGAACAAACCAAAAGAACGCTCGAGGAACAAAGAGTTGAGTACACCAATAGAAATTTTATAGCTACCCCTTTAGCTGGTCTAATAGCTTGGTTAATAGTTGGAATTGCAGGACTTACCTTATCTATGCAGGCAACTGTTTGGGTATTATTTATTGCGACTGGTAGTATTGTTTACTTGGGCCTATTTATTTCTAAATTTACTGGAGAAAATTTTCTTGATAAGAAGAAACCTAAAAATGTTTTTGACAAACTGTTCTTTTTCACAGTGGGGCAAGCAATTTTGGTATATTCAATCGCAATTCCATTTTTTATGATGGACTATTCGTCTTTACCACTGACAATAGGTATTTTAACAGGACTAATGTGGGTTCCGTTTTCATGGATAATTAATCATTGGGTTGGAATTTTCCATTCAGTAACGAGAACTTTAGTGGTTCTTTTGTTATGGTATTTACTTCCTGAATATAGATTTGTTGCCATACCTTTTGCCATCGTTTTGATTTATATGGTGAGTATAATCATTTTAAAAAACAGAAAGAAAGTGGAATAGAAGTGCATTGCAACATTTTTTATAAGCTATAGATAAGTTGGCGCATACTTAAATCCATCGCTAATTTTTATTGGTAAAGGTTAGTGACTATACATGCCACAGCCCTTAAACATAAATGTGATGCACTATGTAATAGATTACAAGATGGAGAGTAATTGACCCCTTAAAACGAACAGATAATGACATATATGCATTTTCATATCGACTGATCTGGTGTGATGGTAATTCATATTCTCATCCATAAACACGGATATTTTTCATTAGATTTTGACGAAAAGAGTCTTGTCTCTTCTCTCCCCAACTGGTTTAAGTGTTCCGAAGGGTCACTTAAATCTAAATATAAAAACCAAGGACTGTGTCCGG
>JAHJVW010000044.1 GCA_018828585.1 Bacteroidota bacterium | reverse complement strand
GTAAATCAAGTAATTATACCAAATAAATGTGAAACTATTTATTGAAAATAGTAAAACTCTTTAAAAAAAAAGAGACCGCCTTTTTGAGACAGCCTCTTTTTTGCTTCTATCCATTTTAGGTTCTTCTCATATATTCTTTATTAGGCTTTTTTTCCTCATTTCATTTTTTCACCAGAAATTAGAATGACATTTTCATAAATAGGTGATAAATATCACCTCTCAACCTGCTTATTTTCATTTTCTCCGTCTATTGTAACGACTAAATTTATTGCCATCACCACATTTATAGATTTAAGTTAATTATTTATAATAAAGGAGTTCTTGTATGGTATATTTGTTATACTTTCATTTATTCTTTCTATATTATGTCATAAGATAAAGTCAATAAAAATTTATCAGCAGTGCAAGAGAATAAAAAATTTGCTCCAGTAACACCTCTCGTTTTAGAGACAAAAGATGACCAAACCGTCGTTCTTGAGGCCGCTGGTTTGACTGGTGTTTGCACTAATCAATATCTTACTGTTTTAAAAGCTTTTGGTGATACTTCCATCTACCTTAAAAATGAAAACTTTAATTTTGATTTAAGCGAATTATTGCCCACTGAGATAGCGATGATTATAAAAGCAGTGGCGTATAAAGTTTTAAAATCAAATCAAAAGATTACGCTAACCGATCTGAATTTTGATGTCAACGGGCTCAATCAGCTGGTAAATATAGTCATCAGCCCCTTTTCTTCCGTTGGGCATGAAAACCAGCAACTACTTATTCTTTTTAGTACTAGTAAAAGTAACCCAAAGAGTAAATCCATTATTGGGTCCGGAGATCTTAGACAAGTCCGTATGGAGTACTTAAGTAGTTTAGAGCAAGAACTTATCGAAGTAAAAAATAATCTAGAAGCAGCTTACGAACTGGTGAGCTCATCTAATCAAAACATTCAGTCTTTTAATGAGGAGCTTCAGTCTGCAAATGAGGAAATGCAAAGCTCAAACGAGGAGCTTCAGTCAGTAAATGAAGAATTACAAACGGTTAATAAGGAACAACAGCAAACCAATATTGACCTATTGGAATCTAACGATGATTTGAATAATTATTTTCGAAGTAATACGAATGGGCAATTATTTGTTGATAGTCACTTGCTATTGAAGAGATATTCGCCTAGCGCTGTTAAACACATTAATCTACAAGAAAGTGATATTGGCAGGCCATTGGCGGATATAACAACAAACATCAAGTTTGAAACACTCATTGCTGATGTGCAACAGGTGATGCAAAATGGTCAGATCATTATCAGAGAAGCCGAATCTTCTGATGGAAAAGTGTATCAGGTAACAACCATGCCCTTTTTAAGACAAAACACTGGAAAAACAGACGGCGCCATCATTAGTTTTTATGAAATTACCGAACTGAAGAAACTTTTGGCTGCATTAGATATTAGCAATAAAAGCCTGACAGATTCCGTTGCGGCGATTGAACTAAGTCGTAAAAAAATAAGTGAGTCTCTTGAAAAGGAAAAGCATCTTAATTTATTAAAAAGTCGCTTTGTTTCTATGGCATCACATGAATTTAAGACACCCCTTACCTCTATACAGCTATCTGCTGATTTAATTGGAAGAATAGGAGTTGAACTTAACCACCCAACCCTTAAAAAGTATACCGAAACTATTAAAAATGCAGCTAAAAATCTAACCAATATATTAAATGATTTTCTTTCGCTAGAACTATTAGAAACCGGTAAGATTGAACCGATTTTTAGTGCGCTTGATGTGGTTACATTTGCTGAGGAAATTACAGAGGATATGCAGTCTTTGGCCAAAGCGGAGCAGCAAATTATTTACCAACACACAGGTATTGAACGGACGGTTACCATCAATCCCTCGTTACTTAAAAATAGTGTCATCAACTTAATTAGTAATGCCATCAAATACTCTGGTCCAAATTCTTTAATTGAATTTTGTACCAAGATTACCAAAAGTTATTTAATCATCACTATCAAAGATAATGGCATTGGAATACCAAAAAAAGACCAAGTACATTTGTTTGAGGCTTTTTTCAGGGCCCATAATATTGGTAATATACCGGGAACGGGATTGGGATTAAATATTGTGAGTAGATATACCGCTTTGATGAATGGGAAAATCAAATTTTTAAGCGAGGAGAATAAAGGGACTTCCTTTACACTCACTTTCCCAATCAAGCATAATGAAATGAAGTAAATAAATGATCCCTCAATAATTACATTTTATTTAGTGGCTTTATAATTGCAAGTATCATCACATAACCTCAAAAAATCATGGCTAAAATTGTCGATCAACAGTACATCATAGCCATTGGCGCATCGGCTGGTGGTTTAGAAGCAATTTCCGCATTTTTTGATTATACCCCTTTAGATTCTGTTTCTTATATCGTGATTCAGCATCTTTCAGCTGATTTCAAGAGTCAGATGGTACAAATACTTTCCCAGCACAGTAAATTAAAAGTGGTGGAGGCTGTAGAAAATGTCGACATCATTACCAACACGGTTTACCTGATCCCTAGTGCTAAATTTATGACGGTAGAAAAGGGTAGGCTCATTTTATCTGATAAAAAAAATCATCCAAGTCCTCATAAAACCATCGACTATTTCTTTTCATCCTTAGCTAAAGAACGAGGTAAGAAAGCCATTGGCATTATTTTTTCGGGCACTGGCGATGATGGCTCTAAGGGTATTGAAGCGATTAAACATGCCGGAGGAATTGTACTGGTACAAGATCCTGCCACCGCTGGTTTTAATGGAATGCCGCTTGCTGCTATTGCAACGGATTGTGTTGATAATATCCTTTCGCCCGAGTCTATGCCACAAACGATTGAAGAATATGTAAAGAATGGCTTATCGGAATCACCTATCAATCAACTTTCTGAACAGATTAACGAAAAAGAATTAGAACAAATATTTAACTTGATCAAAGGGCAATTACCGCTCGACTTTTCAGATTATAAGCGCCCAACCATCATCCGTAGGATAAACAGAAGAATGGAACAGCATCACTTGAATACGGTGAAAAAATATTATGAATTCATGAAGGATAATCCTGATGAAATCACCTTGTTAGCCAATGATTTCCTCATCAGCGTGACCTCTTTTTTCCGAGATCCAGCGGCCTTTAAAATTATTGCAGATACTGTTGTCCCTGATATTATCAAAAAAAATCAAACTAAAGTACTAAAGATTTGGGTTGCTGGTTGCGCTACTGGGGAAGAAGCTTATTCAATAGCAATTTTGGTAAAAGAGTATTTAAGTAAACACCCAAAAAATATTGAGGTCAAAATATTCGCATCCGATATTAGCAAAGCAGCACTTGATGTGGCTTCTAAAGGCGTTTACGCTGATCATATTACTAAAACTGTATCGAAAGAAAGATTACAGGAGTTTTTTACTAAAGAAGAAAATACTTATACCGTAAAACACGAAATCCGCCAAATGCTGATTTTTGCTCAGCATGACCTTACTAAAAACCCACCTTATTGCAATGTAGATCTGATTAGTTGTCGCAATCTATTGATCTATTTGAATATCACCTTACAGCAAAAAGTTTTTGCCATGCTCCATTTTGGATTAAAAGAAGGTGGCTATCTGTTTTTAGGACCAAGTGAAAGTGCCTCTATCATTAAAGATGGCTTTAACGAGATCAATGGAAAATGGAATATCCTGAAAAGTAATAAAACAGGACGAGCTGTTCGATTTGATGCCTTTTCTTCTTATATGATAGATGATTTTAAGAGGACTACGTTAGAGATAAGTAAAAAAGCCGTTATCCCTAAATCTAAATCTGACCTTACTAATCAGGTCAATTCTGCATTATTAAAAGAATCTAATTTTAACGGTGTTTGCACCGATGAAAACCTTTCGGTAGTTCAATCATTTGGTGATACTAAGCCCTATTTAAAAAATATCAACTTCAATTACAACCTAACCGATTTATTGCCAGAGCATATGGCAATGGCTTTTAAAGCTGCCGCTCACAAAGCTTTTACCTTAAATGAAAGAGTGGTGCTTGATGGTATTGTTCTCGAAATCGCAGCACATGAAAATCGCAAACCAATTAATATTATACTCAGTCCTTTTCAGCTCAAAGAATCAGAGGAAAGATTATTGCTTGTCTTATTTGATGAAAGTCAGACCAAACTGACAGAGAAAAATGTGATTCATGTAGAAGATATTAACGAGGTAACCAGAGAACACGTCATCAGCTTGGAGCAAGAGGTTGCGCAATTAAAATATTCGTTAGCTATGGCAAATGAACGCGTTGCCTCTTCTCATGAAAACCTAGAATCCTTTAATGAAGAGCTGCAATCGGCCAACGAAGAAATGCAGTCGGCTAATGAAGAAATGCAAAGTACAAACGAAGAACTGCAATCTGTAAATGAGGAATTACAAACGGTTAATAAAGATCACCAGCTGACGATAGATAATTTAACAGACCTGAATGATGACCTGAACAATTATTTTCGGAGTAATACAAATGGCCAGTTGTTTGTTGATGAGCACTTGTTAATCAAGAGGTGCTCTCCGGGGGCACAAAAGCATATTAACATCCGTGAAAGTGATATCGGACGACCTCTAGGTAACATTACCACGAATATCAAATTTGAAACATTAATTGAGGATATCAAGAAAGTTATCCATGATGGAGAACCCATTACACGAGAAGCGGAAGCGATAGATGGCAACATTTATCAGGTGATGACCATGCCTTACCTAAAGAAAGGTAGTAAAATTTCTGATGGGGCGATCATCAGCTTTTATGATATCACCGAATTAAAAAAGTTATTGAAACAATTAGATATTAGCAATAAAAATCTCGATACAAGTAATACAAGCCTTTCAAGAATAAATGCTGACTTAAATAACTTTGTTTTTAGTGCTTCTCATGATTTGAATACGCCAATAGTAAACATAGAAAGTCTGCTTGGCCTTCTAAATAGTAAGCTGGACATGAAAGACGCAGAGGTGATGGAATTATTCGGGTTGATGAATAAAGCAGTAACTAATTTTAAAGCCACCATCAGTGATTTAGCCAAAGTTGGTGCTATCGAATCGGAAGATCCAGATGAGCGTAATGAAAGTTTTGTTGCAATTTTTGAAGAAATTAAATTGGCCTTATCTGAAAAAATTAAGCTTTCCAAAACCATTTTCCACACCAATTTTCGAAAAAAGGAGGTTCATTTCGCCAAAAAGAATTTAAGAAGTGTGATGCTGAACCTCATCACCAATGCGATAAAATTTAGCGCTCCTAACCGCATACCAGAAATCACCATCAAAACCGAACAAAAAGAGGGCTTTATCATATTAACAGTCAAAGACAACGGGTTAGGTATTTCCAAAGACCAGATGGAAAATGTATTTAAAAAATATCAACGCATGAACGAGACAGTAGAAGGCACAGGCATTGGTTTGTATCTCACCCAAAAGATTGTTGATGCCGCTGGTGGTAAAATTGAAGTAGCATGTGAGGAAGGTAAAGGATGCACATTTAAGATTTATTTTTTAGCCTAGAAGATCTACCTATCATTAATTAATTGACTGG
>JAHJVW010000001.1 GCA_018828585.1 Bacteroidota bacterium | reverse complement strand
TCAAAAAATAATGAAATACAGCAACTTCAAAAAGATGTTTACTTACTCCAAAACGAATTAACGACTGTTAAAACGAAACAAGAACAGTATCAATCATTTATAGAAAACAGTCAGAACAGACGTCAAGATATCGAGCAAAAACTCAGCAATATTTCGCTATCTATTTTAGAAATTACACCTAGAATCCAACAACTTAAAGAGCAAAAAATTCAATTAGATAGTCAGTTGATTAGTCAACAGAATTCTTACTCGGCGTTAAGCGAGTTTTTAACTGTCCGCTCTTCTGCGTTTAATGCCGATAATTTAAAATATCATCAACAAAAAAATAAAGTTGCTGGTATTGAAAAAGATTTGGAGTATCGCGAAAGTCAGTTAGAAAATTTAGAAACCAGAGTAGCCAAAAATCAAAACGATTTAGATCATGCTAAAGCAGATATTCTTCAGGTTTTCCAACATGTAGATCATAATGATGAAGATTTAATTGCTATGTATCAGCAAAAAGAGGAGATGGAAAAGGCTGTACAAGAAGCTGAAAAAGATTATTATGAAACTCGTGGAAACATCACCGAATTAGAAAATAGCTTAAGCGAGCTGAGAAAGAAAAGAGAAATTTCTGAAGTATTAACTAATGAGATAAAAGATCAAAAAACGAATCTAAAGATTGAACTAAACAGTTTAAAAGAACGTCTTTCTGTTGAATTTAACATTGATATCGAAGATTTAATTGACGATGAACCACCAAAGGATGAAAACGAAGAGGATTTAAAAGAGAAAGTAGAAAAAATCAAAAATACATTAGATGGTTTTGGAGCTGTGAACCCAATGGCCATGGAAGCTTATCAGGAAATGGACGAGCGCTTTACTTTTATTCAAGGTCAAAAACATGATTTATTGACTGCTAAAGCTTCCTTATTGCAAACCATTCAAGAGATTGATGATACTGCTAAAGAGAAATTCATGGAAGCTTTCCATGTGGTTAGAGAAAACTTTATGAAAGTATTTCGTTCCTTATTTAACGAAGAAGACAGTTGCGATTTGATACTCTCTCAACCAGATCAACCTTTAGAATCGGATATTGATATCATCGCTAGACCAAAAGGAAAACGACCACTCTCTATCAATCAACTTTCGGGCGGGGAAAAAACGCTCACAGCTACTGCGCTATTATTTTCACTTTACCTTTTAAAACCTGCCCCATTTTGTATTTTTGATGAGGTGGATGCGCCATTAGACGATTCTAATATTGATAAATTCAATAATATCATCCGAACTTTCTCAGGGCAATCTCAATTCATCGTGGTATCACACAACAAAAAAACCATTGCCAGCACAGATATCATTTATGGCGTAACCATGGTGGAGCAAGGCGTATCCAGAGTGGTGGCGGTAGATTTGAGAGAAGTGGCGTAAAATTTAGTTTGTCGCATAAGTTCATTAGTTTTAACGTTAATAATAATTAATTGGCTTTAAGCCTTTAGCTTTCTGCCTTAAGACTTAAAAAAATCATGATAAAAAAAATATTCATTGCATTATTCTTCATCGCACCATTGGTGAGTTGTTCGCAAAAAATCAGTCAGACCAAAGTATTAGCCGATTTAAAAGAACTCTCTGATGATAAGTATGAAGGAAGAAAAACCGATACCAAAGGTGGAGAAATGGCAGCTAATTTTATCGCTAACCGATTTAAAGCGTTAGGACTAAAAACTTATTATCCAAACTTTAAACAGCCCATCAATTTTACTACTAGAAAAGGTGAGAAAGTTAATGGCAATAATATGGTTGCTTACATAAAGGGAAAAACCGACGAAATTATAGTGATCTCTGCACATTACGATCATTTGGGTGTTATTAACGGAGAAGTTTTTAATGGTGCTGATGATGATGCTTCCGGAACTTGTGCTGTTTTGGCTTACGCCGAGTATTTCTCGAAAAACAAACCACAACATACCCTCATTTTTTGCGCTTTTGATGGAGAAGAAATGGGATTACAAGGGTCTAAGTATTTTGTAGAACATCCGCCAGTAGATTTAAAGAACATTAAACTAAACATCAATATGGATATGATTGCACATAATGATGTAAATGAACTTTATGCCAGTGGAACTTTTCGTTTCCCCGAGTTAAAAAAATTCATCTTTACCAAAACCAATAAACCCAAAATATTATTGGGGCATGACGATCCAAAACAGGGGCATGATGACTGGACTGATCAAAGTGATCAGGGTTCTTTTTACGCCAAGAAGATTCCTTTTATTTATTTTGGGGTAGAGGATCATAAAGACTATCACAAAGCAACGGATGAGTTTCAAAACATCAATCAAGCTTTTTATGTAAATAGCGTTCAAAGTATTTTAGAGATCATCAAGAATTTTGATAAGAATTATTCTTTAAACACAGTACATCGAGAAACTCAGATTATGAATTAACAAAAAAGGAGCGTAAAACGCTCCTTTTTTGTTTTAAATAGAAAATCTTTTTATTTGATCCTCGTGTGAGGTATATCTATCATCCCTTTAAAACTTGGTGGAGAGAAAACATCTCTTACTGTAACATTTGCAGAAGAGGTTGTAGTTCCTTTTATACTCATGGTTTGATTTGATGCGGTGCTACTTGGAAATACGCCAGTATCAATATAACCCAAAGCTGCAGCTAAACAAGTTTCGCTGGTATTACCAAAATCGCGAGTAACATCATCAGTTTTTTCAGAGTTTGGGGTAAATCCTGCAAAGTAATTCCCTTCTCCAGCAGAGTTTGTACTGCTAAACATCGACATGTAAACATCAAACTTGTCAATCCGTATTGGCGAAAAGCCAACAGGTTTTCCATAAGAAGTTTTACCTACAGTCTTTACATCTACATAAGGTTTTAAACTATTAATCACCAATTCGCTTGCTGATGCGGTGCCACCAGTAGTAATGAAAACAACTTTCCCAACATTGGTAAGACCACTAGTTTTTTGTATTTTTTCTGTATTGTCGGCAACCGAATAGGAATAATCTGCATAGGTAACTATTCTGCCATTGCTGTATTGAATTTTCCCAGATTGATCTCTAACAGGCTGATTTCTTAAAATTGCGGGTGCCCCACTTTGCATGGTTGAATTATAAGCTTGAGCAAACATGACTTTTCCATTTTGAGCGGTAGGTACAATTAAATTAATTAAATGTTGTGCAGTGCTTACGTAACCACCTCCATTATACCTTAAATCAACAACCAAGTCGGTCACTCCTGCTGTCACAAATTTGGAAAAAATATTATCTAAGGCTATAAAAGAATTTTCAGTATTTGAGAATCTTGCATAAGCAAAATAACCTATCTTTTTAGAACCCACAGTATAAATACTATCCTTATAAATCGGACTACTTGTATATTTTACTTTTGTTAAGGTAACGCTATAAGTTGTGCCATTTCTTTTAATCCCTCCCAATTGAACTGAAGTTTGTTTAGTTGCATCTAAAGCGTTATTTATAAAATCAACTTCCGAATTAAAGTTTGTTCCCAAACTAGTTCCATTAATCTTATTGATCCTGTCTCCTCTACCTAAACCTGCTAATGAGGCTGGTGATCCTGGGGAAGCAAATCTCAAATAAATCTGGTAATCAGTATTACTACCTGTTGCTGATAAAGCTAAACCAAAATCATTCCCTTGACCATCTAATCCAACAGAAGCTTGCAGGTTAGGAGCGTAAGTTAACTTTCCACTCGCTACTAAGTCTTCTATATAAGAATACTTAGGCTCTAGAATTTGCTGTCCATTACCATCTGCTATGTATTCGTAAGGTTTTCCTGTGGTTGGGTTAATTTTAAATTGCGTGATCGCAAAAAGCTCACTATTTAAATTTGTCAACTGTTTGCTAGATGCAGTAAAGCTTCTAGGTTTAAAAACCTCAACGGCCGGTAAGGCATCATTCCACAAATAAACATCTTTTGCATACAAAAACAACGAATCTTTTGATAATTCATCTCTTGTTGCTAAAGTAGGAGCTGGCGTTGGTGTTATGGTAGCGTTTTTATCCTTTTTACATGCTAAAATTGACATAGACAATATTAAAACCGCCGTAATGCTTTTAAAATGATTTATTTTCATGGTCTGTATTTATATTCATTAACGTGAAACGAATGGACAAAGTTTTTATTTGATTTAACAACTAAAATAAAGATTTATAATCAATACCGCAATTTTCAGCCATTACCCTATCTTCCTCCATTTTTCCAATGATAACAACTTCTTCTTTATTTAATTGATTTTCTAATAAAATATGTTGAATAGCCATGGTTGAAGGCTTTTTCTCAAATTCGTCAGTAAAGTAAACTTTTAAATATTTATCTAAACCATTCCATTCTGTTTGTTTGATTTTATTGAGTTGCTGTTTTGGGTCGCCTACAGTAAGGATAAATATTTGTTTCCTATTGATGGCCAATTCTTGTAATAAATCTAGTGCCTCTTTAAATAACAATAGCTTTAATGGCAATTTTGCATTCATAAAAAGTAATAAAAGATTCTCCTTGTACTTTTCATCAATTCCAAATGTTTGGGAAATGGCCTCAAACATTTCATAATTTTGATGATGCGCATATCTTTTTTGAATAAACGAAATCATTTCTTGAGAAGCAGGAAAGCTTTCTAAGTATTCTATAAAATTGGCGAACAAATAATATACCTGTAAATCATAATCTTTCCTAGGGTATAGCACATCATCAAACTCGAATATGATAGCCGTTTTATTTTCAGGAATCGAAGAATAATCCATCATGTTAAGCAAATGCGTTTTTAATTCTAACTAAATGATCGCCAGAAAAGTAAACTTGATAAAATCCTTCTATTTTATTCGAATCAAAGAAATTTTCTATGGCCGATTTTAATTCATCGGGAACAGTCGTTATTGATTTTAAACCCGATGCCTCCCTCAGGAAATTAAACCTACGGACACCTTTGTCTATTTGGTAGATAAAAAGTGGTTGAAAATGCGGATGATTAAATAACTTCCCCAACTGAATAAAAGAGAGCGATTCTGTTTTAAGCCAAATCTGCTCAAAACTCTTTACTTCATCATCAATCAAAATTAAATCGCCTAATAAATCTCCCCTACCAATTGCTAATTTTCTTTGCGGATATCCGTACTGCAATAATTTTGATGATAACTCATTAAAATCTTTCACCTCAATAGCAGGTTTATTAAAAGTATATTTAGAAAAACCGATGGCGATACCAAACTCTTCAAATAAAATCTCGGATGCTTTTAAGGCATTGATTTCTTGAGGATGAGTTGGGAAAATTCGCTCAATATGCTCATCTAAACAAAACTTCAAAATTTCATGCGCTAAAGAAATACTACCTAATTGGGGATAGGTATTGTAATTATTGCCGAATACAATTTTGGCACTCGCTAAAAGATAGGCTAACTCTGCACTCAGAGGGTGTTGAGCGTTTGTAATTAATGTTTTCAAAATATAATGCCGTCTTTCATGGTGATTTTTCGATCAGCCATATCTGCCAACTCCTCATTATGAGTGACAATGATAAAAGTATGATTAAACCGATCTCTTAAATCAAAAAATAGTTGATGCAATTCTTTTGCATGTTGCGAATCTAAGTTGCCAGATGGTTCATCAGCTAAAATTAAATCGGGTTGATTAATTAAGGCTCTTGCAACGGCCACTCTTTGTTGTTCACCACCTGACAATGCAGTTGGTTTATGATGTGCTCTATCTTTTAAACCTAAAATAGTTAATAATTCAAATGCTTTCTCTTCAGCCTCTACTTTTGATTTTTTAGCAATAAAAGCAGGAATACAGATATTTTCTAAGGCGGTAAACTCAGGTAAAAGATGATGAAACTGAAAAATAAAGCCAATATTTTGATTTCTAAATGCACTCAATTCTTTAGACTTTAACTGATTGATAGAAGTTCCGTTGATTTCAACTTCGCCTTTATCCGCCTGATCTAAAGTTCCAATAATGTGTAAAAGGGTGCTTTTTCCAGCTCCAGACGCCCCAACTATGCTCACAATCTCTCCTTTGCCAACTTCCAAATCAACGCCCTTCAAAATTTGAAGATCGCCATAGCTTTTATAAATGTTTTTTGCTTTCAGCATAGGTCAAAAATAAGAAAAGAATTATCATCGCAATTTGATAATATGCTTTAAAACTCAAAATAGTTAGGATTAAGTTTTTTTGTATAGCTAGGTATTAGTAATTTCACCTCAAATTTTTACAAGAGATGAACATTCACGAATATCAAGGTAAACAAATTCTAAAAAGTTTTGGCGTACGCATACAAGAAGGTATTGTTGCTAATACACCAGAAGAAGCTGTTGAAGCAGCAAAAAAGTTGAAAGAAGATTTTAATTCTGATTGGGTAGTGATCAAAGCTCAAATTCACGCAGGTGGAAGAGGAAAAGGTGGAGGTGTGAAATTGGCTAAGAATTTAGAAGAGGTAAAACAAAGAGCTACTGATATTATTGGTATGCAATTGGTAACTCATCAAACCGGACCCGAAGGTAAATTAGTGAGTAAAGTTTTAGTTGCGCAGGATGTTTATTATCCTGGAGAAACCGAAACTAAAGAATTTTATATTTCGGTTTTATTGAATCGTTCTACTGGAAGAAACATCATCATGTATTCTACCGAAGGTGGTATGGACATTGAAGAAGTTGCAGATAAAACGCCTGAGTTAATTTTTAAAGAAGAAATTGACCCAAAAGTAGGTTTGCAAGGTTTCCAAACTCGTAAAATTGCTTTTAACTTAGGTTTGTCAGGAGCTGCTTTTAAAGAAATGACCAAATTTATTGCCTCACTTTATAAGGCCTACGAAGCTACAGATTCTGCCATGTTTGAAATCAATCCCGTATTAAAAACATCCGACAATAAAATTTTAGCGGTTGATGCTAAAGTAGATTTAGATGATAACGCTTTATTCCGTCACCCAGATTATGCTGCAATGCGTGATACTTCAGAAGAAGATGCAACAGAAGTGGAAGCTTCGGCTTCAAACCTGAACTACGTGAAGCTTGATGGCAACGTAGGCTGTATGGTAAACGGTGCTGGTTTAGCAATGGCTACCATGGACATCATTAAGATTGCTGGTGGCGAACCTGCAAACTTCTTAGATGTTGGGGGAACAGCAAATGCCGTTACGGTTAAGGCAGCATTTAACATCATCTTAAAAGATCCAAATGTTAAAGCAATATTGATTAATATTTTTGGTGGAATTGTTCGTTGTGACAGAGTAGCACAAGGTGTCATTGATGCTTATAAAGAATTAGGGAATATTAAAGTTCCTATCATTGTACGTTTACAAGGTACCAACGCCGAAGAAGCTAAAAAATTAATTGACGAGTCTGGTTTAAAAGTTTTCTCAGCAATTTTATTAAAAGAAGCTGCAGATTTAGTCTCAGAAGTTTTGGCTTAAGCCGATTTATAATTTATAAAAAAAGCCGATCTGAAAATTCAGATCGGCTTTTTTTATGCGGTTTCAATTTTCTTAGTTCTTTGATGGAGTTGGACTTTGTGTTTTCTTTCCACCATGTTGATGGTCTCCCATTCTATGATTTCCCATTCTGTCTCCCATCTTACCTCTCATTTTTTCAAATTGTTCTTTTTGTTCTGGACTTAAAGTTTTAGCAAATGCCTCATGATTTTTCTTTGCAGCCTCTTTATTGGCTTTCATCATGGCTTTTTGATCTGCTGTTAAAGAAGCATTTAATTTTTCCATTTTTTCTTTACCATGGATACTTTTGTCCGCTTGAATTGCTTTTTGATCTGCTGACAAAGTAGCTTCAAATTTATCTCTGGCAGTTCTGTCTGCTTCACGGTTAGCTTTCATTTGTGCCTTCTGGGTATCAGATAAATTTAACTCTGGACGAGCTGGACGTTCTTTTTTGGTTACGTTAGTAGGAGTTGTCTGTGCTACTGAACTTAATGCTAAGCCTATCACTAAGGCAGTGGATAAAGTGAATCCTTTAATTAAATTTTTCATATCTTTTTTTTTAATATTTGTAAGTAGGATAGAAAGATTTAATAATGGTTTAATGCGACTCCTATAAAAGATGCTTATTTAACATTAATTAACAATTAAACTTTAAACTTAATCTACGAAGATGAAAAGCAAACTTATAACAACAGCAGTCTTATTGATAGGTTTAGCCGCTTGCAATCAGACCAATCATCAAGAAGGAACTTCCAAGGATTCTCTTTTAATAAATACAACTACGGATTCATTCACTTTAAATGAAAATGTACAATGCTATACTGCATCCCTAAAAAATGATTCGGCTTTTCTAAGTTTAAAGAGTACCGATGGAAAAATTGAAGGGAAACTTTGGAATAAATTTTACGAGAAAGACAACAGCAAAGGAACTTTATCAGGGACTATAGAAAACGACACCTTGAAACTCAACTATACCTTTAACGCAGAAGGATCAACCTCAGAAAGACCTATTAAGCTGTTGATAAAAGGCGATAAAATTTATGAAGTTTATGGGAATGAAGTAGCAGAAGAAGGTAAAGGATTTGTTTTCGTAAAATCCGATTGCAGAGAATTTTAATAAAATTAAAAGGGTAGCTCATGGGTTCATGATCTACCCTTTAAATCATACTTGTCTTTTTTCTTAGGCCATATATTAGTGTAATACATGTGTAATAAGACAAAAACCATTAAAGCGAGGAGTGATTTTGCAAATTTTTTCATACCCTGATACCGCAAAAACTTAACGTTACCCTAATTTCTCATAAAATATTTTAGACTGATTTTTCTTAAATTTCAGAGATTAACAGAAAGGTTTGTATTTTTACGCCTCGTAAAAGATAACTCGTTCATGATCAAGAGAGAAAAGATTTCCAATATTTTAAAATCAACAAATTTTAATACCGAAGTAACCGTAATGGGTTGGGTAAAAACCTTTAGGAACAACCAATTTATTGCACTCAATGATGGCTCTTGTATGAATAACCTACAAGTTGTAGTCGATTTTGCTAATACATCAGAAGAAATTCTTAAAAAAATAACTACTGGTGCAGCTATTGCTGCTACTGGTCTATTGGTTGAATCTTTAGGGAAAGGACAAAGCGTAGAAGTGAAAGCTGCTACCCTAGAAGTGTTAGGGGAAAGCGATGCAGAGAAGTTTCCTTTACAACCTAAAAAGCATAGCTTAGAATTTTTAAGAGACATTGCACATTTACGATTCAGGACCAATACTTTCAATGCCATATTTAAAGTCCGCAATGCTTTAGCTTTTGCAGTTCATCAGTTCTTTAACGAACGTGGTTTTGTTTATTTGCACACCCCTATTATCACCGCTTCGGATGCTGAAGGTGCTGGAGAAATGTTTAGAGTAACCACCCTACCTTTCGAAAATACGCCTAAAAATGAAGACGGCAGCATTGATTTTAAAGAAGATTTCTTTGGTAGATCAGCCAATTTAACGGTTTCTGGTCAGTTAGAAGGGGAATTGGGCGCCATGGCTCTTGGAGAAATTTACACCTTTGGGCCTACTTTTAGAGCCGAAAACTCCAATACCACCCGTCACCTTGCTGAGTTTTGGATGATTGAACCAGAAGTGGCTTTCGCCGATTTAGAAGACAACATGAATTTGGCCGAAAACCTACTCAAATACATCATTACCTATGTCCTAAAAAACTGCAAAGATGAGTTGGCATTTTTAACAACCAGGTTAGCCGAAGAAGAAAAATCAAAACCACAAAACGAGAGAAGTGAATTTGATTTGATGGGTAAACTGCAATTCTGTTTAGAAAACAACTTCGAAAGAATTACTTACACAGAAGCTATTGAGATTCTAAAAAGATCAAAACCAAATCAGAAAAAGCAATTCAAATATTTAATTGAAGAATGGGGTGCCGATTTACAATCAGAGCATGAGCGCTATTTGGTAGAAAAACACTTTAAAAAACCAGTCATCTTAACTGACTATCCCGCAGATATCAAATCATTTTACATGAGGATGAACGAACCTGATGAGCAAGGAAGAAGAACAGTAAGAGCAATGGATATCTTATTCCCTGGTATTGGTGAAATGGTAGGCGGATCACAAAGGGAAGAACGCTTAGACTATCTAAAAGCTAGAATGGATGAAATGCACATTCCACAAGATGAATTATATTGGTACTTAGATACCCGAAAATTTGGTACCGCACCTCATGCTGGTTTCGGCTTAGGTTTCGAAAGATTAGTGCTCTTTGTCACCGGAATGACAAACATCAGAGACGTGATTCCATTTCCACGCTTCCCTAAAAATGCTGAATTTTAATTTTAAGCAATCATAAAAAAAGTCTCCTTTATAAAAGGAGACTTTTCATTTCAGATAGTTATATATGGTGCTTTTAGCTAGCTTGGGCCAAATTAACAACGGAATTATTGAGCTGAGCTTTTAGATAAGCTGCATCTCTTTTGATAATTTCTAATAACTCCATATCAAAGTTTGAAGTTGATATTTGAATAAATTTTTGCTTCATTTTAGCTTTTTGAATTTTTAAATCTCGGTTTAAAACCATAAATAATTCTAAATCAAAAGCATTACTTAATACGTGTGATATTTTTGAGGCTGTATTTTTCATCTTCGTTGGTTTTTTTAGTTTGATATATTCAAACAAACCAATTGTATGCCAAACTAAAATAATCTTATCAAATATTTTATAATAAACTGTAAAACAACAACTTATTTTTCATAAAATATACCACAGATTTATTTAAACTATAACTAGCATCATCAATTATATAAAGACTAGCTAATGTATTTTGTACCAATAAACAGACGAACCCCATAAAATTAAGGTTTATTCATCTGCGATAGCTAATAGCTCTGATAGGTCTAAGGGATCAGTCACCATAGTGAGCTGACCATCTTGTAAAGGCCAAAGTTCCTTAGGTTTATCCCAATACAATTCTACCCCGTTTTTATCTGGGTCGTCTAAATATAAGGCTTCAGACACCCCATGATCTGCTGCACCACTTAATGGGTATTTTTGCCCTATTAACCTTTGGAGGATATTGGCTAAGTCTTTCCTTTCTGGGAAAAGAATGGCGGTATGAAATAAACCTGGCGCCCTTTCCACAGCTGGTGTAATCCCTTTAGAATACCAAGTATTTAAACCGATATGATGATGATAACCACCAGCGGAAATAAACGCAGCTTGATCGCCATATTTTTGCATCAATTGAAATCCTAATAAATCCACATAAAAAGCCAAAGACTTTTCTAAATCACTCACCTTCAAATGAACATGGCCAATTCGAGTGCCTGATGGTATTTCATATTTCATACACTAAAGATAAGTCGCTTTATTTAGCTTATTCCATTTCTAAGTAGAAATTACAAACAAATCACCATTCATTTCTTTTGTCAGCATCACGGATTTGTTGGATGACACTGATTTAAAGAACTAGTCTTTTAACGCTACAATCCTCCTCCGTGAAATCATTTCATCTCTTTAATCTCTAGTGCAGAAAAATGTACAAGAATCCCCTAGTGGCGCCAAGTATTTTACAGAACATTCGTATGCTGATTTAAGCCTTATGCTCCTTCATTTTCATTTTACGATTCTTATATTTTCTATAGACGTATTCAATCAAAATTGCAGCCACTAAAGAAATGATAGTAGCATAAAAAGCACTCCTTTGGGTATTCCATTGGTACCGCATCAGTGCGCCAAACACCACCACCAAAATCGTTAAATTGATGATGATCAGGATACCACTTCCTCCATACGTTTTCCGTAATCTAAAATGAGAAATGAGCACAAAAATGTAAATAATGGTAAAAATGGTACTCGTTAAAGATGCGATGGCTCCTAAATCAAAAAGTAAAGCAAAAGCCAATCCTAATCCGGCGGTGATGTACAAACCTTCGGTAGATTTAAACCACGTCTTTCTTTCAAAAAATTGCGGCAGCTCCCCGTCTTTAGCCAGCGAATAAGCAATGTTTGCGCCACCAAAAATGGTCGCATTTAACGCCGATGATATCGAGAATAAAGCCCCAATAGTAATTAAGATGAATCCGAAATTGCCTAAGAATGGTTTTGCAGCAATGGCCAATGCATTTTCTTGTGCTTTAATGATGTCTGCCAATGGCAAATTCCCGATGGTGACTAATGAAATCAGAATGTAAAATATCAATACAAAAACAATACTGATGTAAATGGCTAAAGGGACGTTTTTCTGAGGATTTTTGATATTCTCAGAGCTATTTATGATCAAGCCAAAGCCCATGTACGACAAGAAAAATATAATAGAGGCATTGAGCAAGCCACTGGTGTGGGCAGCATCAAAATTAGGTTTCGTCATCCCCCAATCAATGGTCATTAAACCTCCCACAATAAACAACAGCAGAATGGTTAATTTTAAGAAAACAATATAAAATTCGACCTTACCCACTGCTTTGCTGCCAAAAAAGTTTAAAGCCGTGAAAAACGAAATCAAAACAATTTCTACCAAGCTGACCGTCCAAGTGGTTGTTGGGATATGGATAAAAGGAAGCAGGTAACCCGCGAATCCTTTTACAAATAGCGATATAGAAATCACATAAGATAGCCACAACAATATGCTTAACGCTCCGGTAATCACACTATCTCCCAACCCTTTAAGTATAAATGCAATAGGACCCGCGTTAGAGATAATCTTACCTCCTAATTTGGCGTAAGAATAAGCCACTGCTAAGGCATAAATACCCGAGAGGATAAAGGCCTCTGGTAAATCATTTCCTGCAATTTTAGCCCCTAAACCAAAAATCGAAAAAATACTGGCACCTACCATGGTCCCTACCGCCATAGAGATGATCTCTAATAAACTCAGTTTTTTATCTTTTCCCATACTATATGCTCCTCTTTATTAGTTTACACCGTTGGATGATCATCTTCCACAATTTGCATACCCTTTTGCAATATGAGGTCTTTTGTGAGCAGGTTTTTTAAAGGGCAACTTTCATTTGCTTTATGAGTAAGCGTTGGCAACGGGAGAATAGTTGCCTTGAAATGATTAAGATTTTCTTTTATAAGCTTTGATGAGTTTTTCGTTACGACTATCTGCTCTAGCATTCTGTAAAGAAATAACCGCCCAAATGGCTGCTGGAATCCACCCAATCAAAGTTACTTGTAGGATAAGGCAAATAATGCCTGTTAGAATTTTTCCTCTTAAAAAGAAGGAAACAAATGGAAAAAATATAGCAATCAGTGTCATCATATCCCGAGCGTAAAGTATTTCTCATCTCCAAACCTCAAAAATTATTAAATCGGTTTAGGGAAAGTCACCTTCCTAAAATTAATGTAATTTCTTTAATTAAAGAACATTGACTTTGGTCAACATCACGGATTTAATGGATGTCACTAATTTTGTCTGAATCTCGGGTTTATTGGATTAACGGATTGCACTGATTTAAAGAACAATATTCTTAACGCTTTGCAAATCCTCAGTGAAATCTTTAAATCCTTTTCATCTGTGATTCAGACTATTTACTCCTTTTGTCGCCACTGGGGTCATTCCCTTCATGCAAAACTATTTAAGCATCATCAGCGACCCCATGGTCTCTATGCCATTGAACAAATTACCCATACGGATATTTTCATTTTCGGCATGCTGATTATTATCATGATTAGCAATAGGAATGGTCACGGTCTTTGCATTTAGATATTTTTCAAATAAAAAAAGTGGCAAACTGCCCCCCATTGTGGGTTGCAATACCACTTGCTCATTGGTGGTGCTTTTAACTGCTGTAATCACTTTTTGGATGATGGGTAAATCCATCGCAGTACGTTGCGCATTAATACCATCTTCATCAGCTGTTATTTTGATGATTTTTGCATATTGCGCTCGTTCCTTATCGGTAGGTTCATGACTAGTCACGTAATAACCCTGTGCTTTAATATGGTCAATTACTTTTTGTTGCTGTCTTTTCCAATCGTTGCCCAATACCAAACGTAAATCGATAACCGCAGTAGCTTGGGTGGGTATTTGGTTAGAAGCCATTTTGCCTACATTACCACTTTGGATGCCATTGATGTTTAGCGAAGGCAAATTAATAGCTTCACTCAGTGATACTCCCTGCATTTCAACTGCAGCAATTCCAAGTTCATTTTTCATTTGCTCATCAACGGAGGGCACCTCGTTTAAAGCTTTTCTTTCGAAAGGGGTGAGTGGGATCACATCATCATAAAATCCTTTGATCGTCACCCTGCCCGTTTCATCTTTCATGGATGCTAATAATTTGACCAGCATCATGTCAGGGTTTGGGGCCCAATTACCGTAATGACCGCTATGTAACGGTCTTTTTGAAGCATAAACCGTAAGGTCTAAATGTGTATCGCCACGCACACCAAATACAATTTGTTTTTTTCCTGATTGATGAACAGGTCCGTCACAAATAATCCATAAATCAGATTGCAGCAAGGTTTGGTGTTTCTCTAGTATTTCATTCAAATGAGGCGAACCCAATTCCTCTTCCCCTTCAAAGAAAAATTTAAGATTACAACGTGGCGTTAATCCACTTTTGTTGATCGCATCATAAGCATTTAGGATAGCCATTACGCCCGCCTTATCATCAGATGCGCCTCTGGCATATAACCTCCAATCGCTTTGATAAATGCCATCAACAGGCGAAGAAATAGGGATACCCCCTTGATCTATCGCTTTCGAAAACAATTTCGGTTCAAACGTACTAACTTCTTTTGCCCATTGTGCCGGATTTACCGGTTGGCCGTCATAGTGCGCATAAAATATGAGGGTTTTTGTTGCGCCCGGTACCCTTACTTCTCCGTAAACAGCAGGAGGCACTCCAGCTGTAGCTGCATCCAATAACTGTACATTTTGAATACCGCGTTTGTTAATCATGGCCATGATAAATGCGGCATTCTTTTGTTGACCAACCCGGTCGGCAGCTACATTGGGGATGGAAAGAAATTGCATAAACTCATGGATGATAAGCTCGGCATTTTTATTTCCGTAGTTTCTGATGGTTAACACCTCAGTGCTTTGGGCCGAAACCAATTGATGCATAAAGCACAAAAGATAAAAGAAGAGGAATTTTCTCATAAAATGAAGTAAAGTAGGCAGCCGTCAATTTTTTTATTGCTGCTGCTTGTGGTTTGTTTTTTTCTTTAAAAGTAATATTTTATTTCTATAACACCCTCCATGAAATGAACATAAGTCCCTGTTTGGCGGAATTAGGAAGCTTTAGCCCGTGAAATGGATAATGTGCCTGCATTTAAATTAACATACCATTTCATCTAGGTCATGGGGCGATTTGGCAATCTGTTTGTTCAAAGTACTTCACCATCGGTTACAGATCGCCACGCTCTGCTCGCGATGACGCGTTCTTTTCGTCATCCGATAGCTATCTGATGCAAGGAGCTGGATGGGTTTTGTGATTCGGGCGACGTGGCAATCTGTTTGTTCAAAGTACTTCACCATCGGTTACAGATCGCCACGCTCTCCTCGCCATGACGCCGTTCAATTCCCCTATTAGCGCAAGTCTTAGCGCTTTAGGCAAGTGCCAAAGCCCGATTGTGCTCCAACTAGTAAACGATTCTTAAATTTAAATGATTAGCTATCAGCAACCTCCTATCACGCCTTGCCATCACTCTTAAGAATGCGCCAGTGTGTGGGCTTAACTCTCTTACAGTTAGAATTTTATAAAAGAATATAACAATTAATTGTATTTTTATAAAAATCATTAATTATGAAAAGTTTATTAACGCTATTAATTCTTGTTTCTAGTCAATTGTTGTTTGCTCAAACAAATGATACCATCACCACAAAATCGGGGTTAAAATATTTCATTACCCAAAAAGGAAATGGAAAAGCAATTGATTCAGGGTCAATAGCCATTCAGCATTATACTGTTTGGTTGTCTAACGGCAAAAAGCTCGATTCTTCAAGAGACAGAAATCAACCTTTTGCCGCTGAATATCCTTCCAAGGATATCATTAAAGGAACTAATGAGGCGCTTTCAATCTTAAAAATTGGAGACAGGGGGATTTTTATTATGCCTTATTATTTAGCCTATGGAGAAAAAGGTAGATCAGTAGTTCCACCTAAAGAAACTTTAACATTTGATATTGAACTTTTGGATAGCAAAGCAAATTCTTTATCAAAAGAACTAGAAAAAACACTTTATCAGAATTATAAACAAGATAGTGTCCTTAAGCTTAAACAAACCATCAAAAAGTTCTATCAATTAAAGAAAAGTAAGTTTAAAGATCTTTGGATGGATGAAAATGAACTAAATACGATGGGATATGGGTTATTAGGAAGAAAACATGCAGCTGAAGCGGCAGCAATTTTTAAACTCAATACAAAAGAATATCCAAAATCTTTTAATGTGTATGATAGTTTAGGTGAAGCTTATATGGATTTAGGAGAAAATAAACTAGCCATTCTTAACTATAAAAAATCACTAGCGTTAAATCCTAAAAATGAGAATGCTACTAAAATGCTCGAGAAATTAAATCAAAATTAAGCGACTTATTTAGGCTGAAAAAAATCTTTTCACTCGTTTAATCTGTGATGCAGACTATTCTTTTTGTCTGAATCACGGATTTGTTGGATTGCACTGATTGCACTGATTTAGTTTTTATGCTAAGTTCCTCCTCCGTGGAATCTTTAAATCCTTATCATCTGTGATTCAGACTATTCTTTTTGTCTGAATCACGGATTTGTTGGATTGCTCTGATTGCACTGATTTAAAGAACAATATTCTTAATGCTAAGTAAATCCTCCGTGAAATCTTTAAATCTTTTTAATCTGTGGTCCAGACTATTTTTTTCATCACCATCACGGATTTGTTGGATTTCTCTGATTGCACTGATTTAAAGAACAATATTCTTAACGCTACCTTCATCCTCCGTGAAATCTTTAAATCCTTTTAATCTGTGATTCAGACAAAAAAAGCACCAAAAGCCATTACCCGCTTTTCTAATTTTCATTCTTGCGCCAAACGGGGGGGGTTATTTTAACACTTTAGACTTTTTAATGTTCAAAGTATGCTGTTTTATCCATTGAATTGAAATATCAAAAGGTGCTGTATCACTGTCAGATACAGTATTGTGTCCTAATGTCGAAAATAAAGTATATTCAAAAGGTTTGCCTTTAACTTTAAATGCGTTTAATTGCGCTATGCACAACTTTACAGGAATTTGTATATCCTGCTCCCCAAAAAGCCAAAGGCCAGGAATTGAAAGCGTATTTAGAGAAACTTTTGGGTCAGTCGCCACAAATTGATACCTGTCAGGGTCATTTTTAGTATGTTCAAGAGCATCTGCTTCTGTATGATGCTCCCAAAAATCACTGTCCCCGTTAGTATAAAACTGAAAGCGGAGTTGTTCCAGAGTCGTAATTGTAGGGCAACTAAATAAAACCATAAATTCGATTTGTGGATTTTTGCTTGCAGCAATTGGAATGATCCATCCTGCTTGACTAAACCCAACTAATCCAATTGGTGTTTTTTTATCTTTCAAATAAGTCCGAAATGTATTTACCGCTGCATTTGCATCCTGAGCTAATAAATTAAGATTAGTAGGGTCAACATTATTTGTTCCAACAGATGGTCCTACGTACACCCCACCAGACGCTCCAACTCCACGTTTGTCATACGTCAATACAGCAATTCCTTCTTTAGCAAGACGTTTTGCAAACGCCATTTCTCTTTTTACTGGGTCAGATCCATGAACAATGACCGCTGCCGCAAATGGATTTTTAGGCGTTAAAATGGAGCCCGCAAGCGTGATGCCCTGACTTTCAAACTTTACCTCTTGAATGATAAAATCGGTCGATTGTGAAAATACCGTTACTGGTAATGTTATTAATATTAACCAGAGATATAAATTGGATAAAAAGTTAATTTTCATTTTGAATTGATCTAAAAATTTATTTTAAATGGTCTTGATGAGCATTACCTACAATTAACGTCTATCACCAATCTCCTTATCTAGCGCAAGTCTTTGTGAATTGGGTTTTGCTTAGGCCCGGACTTGTGCAGTCACCAATCTCCTATTGCTCATTGCTAGCCCTCAGAAGAATGTGCCAGTGAGGGGTTGTAAAGTTGGTAAACTAATTGGTCGATTTGATTTTCTGATAAATCATTTATTTTCAAACCCATATAATTTTATAAACTCCTCATGTTCCTGTTGAAATGTTTTCTTGTGATGATGTGATTTCTGGTTTTTAATATATTCATATACTTTTTCAACAACCGATTCGGAAACGGAATATGCTGCATATCCTGTTTGCCAAGCAAATTTATCATCAATAATATTGTTCTGATTTATAAAGTGAGAGCTACTGCCTTTAATCTGTTTTATTACTTCTGCAATAGATTTTTGTGGGCTTAGCAAAAACAAACAATGTATATGGTCGGGCATACCATTGATGATTCTTACAGGGCAACCTTGCTCACGCAATTGCTCAGCTATAAATTGATAGACTTTATTTTCAACCGATGAATTTATTAAAAGCATTCGTTCTTTGGTTGACCAGATAGCGTGTATCCAAATTTTGTTGAATGAATGTGGCATATTTTTCTTAATTCTGATTTTATAAACCGTTGAAACGGTTTTGTGTAATTCTACGCATTTCCATAGCCTACGGTTTAAACCGTGGGCTATGTTTAAACCGTGGGCTATGGTTAACGCACCATGATATTTGAATGGATTTATTCATTTCCTTCCATAATTTTTATTTAACAAGTTCTATTTTTTTATTTTGGTGTTCGTAAATCGCCTTTTTATACATTTATTATTTGTTTGAACTTTCTATAATGGCGATTTCTTCTTCTGTAAGCTCATAAAGCTGATAAACCAATTGGTCTATTTGGTTTTCTAAATCTTTAGTATCGGATGAATTGTCTGATTGAATTTTGAAAACTAATTCACCGATACCATTAGTAATTTCACCTTCCAATTTCGGCATTGGAAATGAATTTAAATATTGAGATGATATTTTGAAAAACCCACCTTGTTTAATTGGACATAATGAGGACATTATAAATTCAGACACTCTTGAATTAAGAATTCCAAGAATTATTTCGCTTAGTTTTTTGTCTTTAGGCTGAATTGCAAATACACGACCAACGCTAAACATATATCCAATTTCGTCTAAGCAATAGGTATTCTTTGAAACTATATAACCGACTAAAATTTTCTTTTCATCAAAAATGTCTATCAAACCTTTTCTTGTATATGAATACCAAACGCGACTCATTTCTTTGAAGGTCTTTCTACTATCCATTCTGCTCTCAAGTTCATCCTTAAATTTTAATAAATACTTATAGCAATTAGGATAGAGATTTTTAAAAGTATTTTCTTCGATTGTTTCCGTTTCATTATTAATGCCTAAGTGATATGGGTAAATACATTTTTTAATTGGTTTATGAAGCTTGTATTTTTTAGGTTCTTTGCCCATTATAACAGGTTTAATAACTTCTGTTTCTAATTGCTCTTCTTTAATGATTTTATCATCAACAAAAAAGGCTTTGTCAAATCCTGTGAAACATCCTGAATTAATAACCGCAATATTTCCTAAAGACCCAACGCTTTGTAGTTTATTTATTAATTTATTGTGTTTATCATCTTTTAATACCCAATTGTCTTTACCAAAATTCGTTTGATTAAAACTTTCGTAATTCTGTTCATTGATTGTAATTGAAATATTCGTTAGTGAAGTGATTTTTTTGAATAGAATATTTTCTGGGTTTGCCTTAGTAATAAAAAAGATTCCGGTATATGTAATGGCTTCTTCAAAAACAGGCAAATCTCCAAAGTCAACAATTTTAGATACTTGATATTGTGTTAAGAACTCTCTTAAACCTTGACCGTAATCCGAAGACATAAAAAGAGTTGGATTAATAAACGATAAACTGCTGTTCTGTCTTAGTAGTGAAATAGCTTTCTCAATGAATAGAAGATAAATGTCAGCCTTTTGGAAAAATGATTTGTAATTGGATTTATAATAATCAATGATATTATATTCGAGGTTTTGAACTCTTATGTAAGGCGGATTTCCAATCACCACATCAAAACCCACAAAATCACCCTCATCATTCAGCACTTCAGGAAACTCAAAACGCCACTCAAAAGCATTTTCAAAAATCCTGTTAGATTCTATATCATCTCTTTGTTCTTCTAGTTTCTTAAGCTTATCTACTGCTTTTTCATAGTCCTTGATTAGTTTCTTGTCTTCTTTCTCACCCCATTGCTTTTTAGTGTTTATTTCTGTTGCCAGATTATCAACCTTACCTCTCGCGGTTCTTATTGTCTTTTTAAAGGGATTGTCAATGTTACTTCTAAAGTCAGATTTAATATCCGCTATTAAGCGTTCCATTTCTCTTTTTTGTTCCTTACTTTCCGCATTTCGGTAGGTATCCACCGCAATTTTGTAAGCATCAATATTCCACTTACTTTTCTTTAATGCTTGGCTCAAATCGGCATCAATGGCAAAACGGCTCACCAATGAGTTGCCACATTTGATGTTGATGTCGATATTAGGAAGTGTTTCTAAAGCCTCAACCCCCGCCTTCTCCAAAGGAGAAGGTGCTTTATAATAAGCGTTTTTTAGTAACTCTATCCATAAACGCAAACGGCAAATTTTAACGGAGTTTGGATTAATGTCTACCCCAAAAAGACAATTTTCTATAATGGTTTGCTTTTCGTGAAAAAGCGTTTCTTGTATGCGCTGAGACTCCTTATTGTTAGGGTTGTATTCAAATAATTCCCCTTCTTCATCGGTAACTATTAACTCATCATTTACAACCTCTACATGGTATTCTTTTAATCTGCTTCCGTTTCTATCTTGTAAAATTTTTAAATCGTTTTTAACCGCAATCATTTCATTGAGTGCCGAAACCAAAAAATGACCAGAACCTACGGCCGGGTCGCAAATTTTAATGCTGTTTACAATGTTGTTGGCTTCTTTACGGTCTTCTATTTTGTCGTAAAGTTCTACAACAGTTGAGCAGTTCCATTTTTTTGTTTCGTTAAACTTTTGAACTACCGCTTTGCGAATCGTTTCACGACACATATACATGGTAATGAAACCCGGTGTAAAGAAAGAGCCATCTTTGTAACCGTTTATTTTCTCGAAGATTAATCCAAGAACAGAAGCGTTAATCAATGATTTATTATCTTCCTGTATTTCTTCTGAACCTTCGCTGGTAAAGTCGTAAGCATTTAAGAACTCGAACAGATATTCTAAAGTGGTTATACTTCCAGTTCGCTTTTTCCCTTGATCGTTTTTAAGAACCGTTGATGAAATAACTGGAATGGTTTTATCATCTTTTAAATTACTAATGAATAAAGTGACTTGTTCAATCTCCGTAGGCTCAAATAGCGAACTGTTTAGGTAAGGCACTTTTTCAAATGCTTTTTTTACATCTTGGTTTCTATCGTCATACCTACGAGCCAATACTTGAAAAAACAAGCTGTTTAAGTCGTCATAGTTTTTGATTTTGTCTAAACTTAAAAAGGCATACGATTGGTCGCCTTTGTGATAAGTAATCAATTGGGCTTCTAACAGTTTCAAAAACAAAATTCTGTTGATCCAAGTAATGCTCAGTTCGAGTCCTACATTAAATAAGCGCTCTTGTTGGGTGTTACCAAATTGGCTAGGCTTATCTAATCGGTTGATTTTATCTAAACTATCAAGCTGGATAATGGCATCTTCTAAAATACTACCCGAATTTCTTTCGCCTTCTTTGTTTCTTTCAATTAGTTTTTTGCTTCCTTCTTTGGTTTCTGTTAAACCGATGATGTGTAAAAGCTCGCTGTAAAACCTTTTATCGAGGCTATTGCTGTCGTTGGTGAACGGAAGTTTTAAAAGATGCTCTGGCGAAAGCAATTTGAATAAAGCAATCAATTTGTTATCGTCTGCTTGATCAGCGTTGCGCAGTGGGTTTTGATAATCTTGTAAATCGAAGTAAGTAAATTCGATTTCAGTTTTAACATCGGCAATAAAAGGTTCAGCAATTTGCTTGTAGAAGAAATCAGTTTTGGTGTCGGCTAAACGTCCCCCTTCAAAATCATTAAATTGTTTCACCAAGTTTTTGTTTTGAGCAAAAAGCCTATCAAACAAAGTAGCATCAAAAATAAACCATTCGTTAATGTTGGTTGCCACCAAATGTTTTACTTCCAGATTTTTATGTGTTATTCTTTCACGTAAGTAATACAACACCAATTCCTGAAACGCCTTAACGTTTAGTTTTTTAGTACTTATCATTTCTGATTTGTTGGTCGGCTTTTTGGCTTCAATGATTACACCAACAGCACTGCTTGCTTTATTTCCATTATGAATAACTAGGTCGTTTCTGCCTTTGGTATTGATGTAATGGTTTGGGTCGTAATAGGTTTTCTTTAAAAAATCAATCACCAAGTTTTTATGAAACTCTTCACTTTCAAAGTCGTTTGTCCTGTCGAGTAAAGTGATCAAATTGGTTTTGAATCCTTCAATTTCAGTCCTGTTTGGCTTTACTTTTAAAAAGGCTTTATTTAGTGCCTTTCTAGGTTTCAATTCTTTTAATTGTTCACTCATTCAATTTTGATCTTTTGTGTTCACGAACCGTAAGGGTTTTTATCAATTACTTTAATTGTTTTTCAGTCCGTTAAGATAAGTTTTTCATTTGTAACAGTGTTCCTTTTATCTGAATCACGGATTTGTTGGATTGCACTGATTTAAAGAACAATATACTTGACGCTACCTTTATCCTCCGTGAAATCTTTTCATCTGTTTAATCTGTGATGCAGACAAAAAAGGCATAAGAAGCATTTGCGCTATTCCTCACCCCTCATTGCGCCAAACGGGGCTAAACGGGGAAGGCTTTTATGCTGTTAGTTTATTTAGTTTAGCATTTTCATAAAATTCTTTTCTAACAAATTTTCTAGCCCCCATTTGTCCTTCGTCAATAAGGAAATAGAAGTCAACAATAGAAGGTCGTATATTCCTATCAAGAGAATATTCCTGGATAAACCTAACAGCTTTTCTAAAATTCTTGTCTCCTGTTTCAAGTTCTATAATATTTAATTTTTTCGCAACCTTCATTACTACTAGATCAGGTTTAACACAGTCATAACCGATGTCTAAAAGAAAATGTAAAAGAGATGTCGTTGATTGAAAAAATGGAATTTTATTAGTTTTTAAAGTCGTCAAAAGTTTTTCGAAACCTTGCCAAAACTTATCAATATCTTCTTTTGATTTTATTTGCTTCGGAATATTTGTTTCATTCAATATTTTTGAAATTGAGCCAATTGTTTTAATTTTTCTTGCCAAAGTAACAATATGAAAAAGCTTCCCTTGCTGACGAATTCCTTTTATTAAGTTCCAATGATTGTCTGCAATATCACAAGGGTTAAGTTTTATAACTTTTTCTATTTCAAAATTCTCAAACGCTTCATCGAATTTCCCTGATTTTAAGACTTGCTCAACAATTTCAGAATTTGCGTTTTGACTATATGCGATTAAATGCGAAAATATTTTTAAGATTTCGTTGTCATTGAGCAAAGGAGAAACTTGATTATGTTGTCTTCTTGATTTTTCACTTGAAAAAACAGGTTCAAACTTAAATGATTCAACCGCTCCAATTAATTTATCAATTTTGGTAAATACTACTTCATTTTCATTCATAGGTATATCGTTTTTGTCGGTTTAGCCTTGCTTACAACGGTTTGCTAATTTGTGCAGAACTGGCATTACTTGCAGAACCATTGTCGTACCGCAGTAAATTAAGTAAATAACTGATGAATTAAATTGAACCACCGTCAGCCATTTTTGCATAAATTTGTTGTTAGCGTTAGTTTTTCTTTCATTCAGTTGTAATGTCGTCATGTAATTTTAAAAGGGTTAAAATGATAATTTTTAAAAGTCTGTGATAATCAAATTCGTGTTCCTTTTCGTAAAACGTATTTGTCCCATGTAAATATTTATTCCTTAGGTCGTAGCCGTTAGTAAATTCCTTTTTGTTGAGATAAAAATTAAAATAATTTCTTTCTTGTCTTGAGAGCAATGTGTTTTCTGCAATCACCAGTTTCTGTTCAATTAATTCCTCTATAACCGCCCTGCATGGCAAAGGATAACTCCAGTAACTAAGGACTTCTTTGTGATGTAATTCACCAATTAAGTAAATCAGAATATCCTTGTTCAAAGTCACATAGCCCTCATTGCTTAGTTTTAGATAGCCGTCATTTATCAAGCTTTGAATGGTCTCTCTTTGATAGTTTTCAAAATACTCAAATTTAACATTCTCATTTGTTATCAAGTCAAACAAACTATGATATTTATTCTCAAAATGTTTGACATAGTATAAATGACTTTGATCTGAAAAGAATAAATATTTTAATTGGAGAATTAAGTTGTCGTCTGAATAAATATATTTTTTCGGCTTGTTACTGTAGATTTCACTAATTCTAATTGGGGCAGAGCTGATTTGAATAAGTTCAAGGTCAATGCTCTTTTCATCAACAAGCAATTTGTATTGCTTTAATAAAAATTCAAAGTCCGGTGTTAGAGTTCGGATTTTTTCTAAATAACTTAATTCATTTGATGGTAATCGAAAGACAATTTTGTTTGGTGAAATTCTCTCGTTTAAAAATCCTATGAAGGAATGAATTATTGATTCTAAACTTTTCCCTTTTCGTTTCAAATAGTCTTTGTAGATATACAACTGTAGATTAGATAGATTCTCTTTTCTGAAAAATGAGAAACCTATTTCATACTCATTTTTTGATTTCATAAATGTTCGTTCAAAAACATCTAATTCACTTTGCCTACTTACTAATGCAATTAGATTCTTATCGTCTGTGTAGAAGAAGATATATTTGAAAACCAGAAAGAGGTCTAAATCGGAAGGCAATAAATCAAGAAAACTTTCGCTGTATGATGCCTCAAATGTTGTTCCTTCGGTTTTAAATTTGAACGGCTCTTTTTGGTCTTTACTTAACGATACCCCAACCCCTGCATTCCAAGTATATCCGTTTTGAAGAACTTTATCATTTAACTCTTGTGATTTCTTTTTTGCCTTTAGACGTGTTTTGGGGCTTAGTTTAAACTCGTTTGTATCTCTTGAGTTTTCAATTAACCTAACATAATTGAGATTTGGGTCTGCACTATCCAAATAGGAATTAATGATTGTTTCCTTTTCGGTAATACTTAAACTTTTAGGGAAATGATTTTTTTCCTTTCTGCCGAAGTTGTCTTTTTCTTCTATGCTTGATAAAAGAATTTCCGCACTGTCAGAATATGTAATTAGGAAACCCTTAATTGTCTTATCATATTTATCTACAACTTTTTTCTCTTTGAGTATGTAGCGTATTTGTCTCGGAAGCTTTTCCAAAACGGCTGACAAAGCTGAGTCAGATACTTTCTTTAAACTGTTTAGGTTATTAAGCAAACTCCAGTAGTCTTCATAATAGTTATAGTCAAGGGTTGTTAACTCTAGCTCCAGAGTTTCATCGGAAATTTTGAGAATTCTTTCTTTCAGTCGAGTGTAGGCTACTTCAACATTCTCCTTGTACGATGCCTTTTGGCTTTCGTCCCAATTTGTCAGAAATAGATTATTGTCAAAATATAATTTAATATTATAGAACTCTATCAAGTCAATCAAACCAAAGTCAGAGCCAGCATTGAAATTGGTAAGTAAGCCTTCAGCTTTGCTTAACTGGTGTCTGCCAGCCATGTCCTCTTTTGAGTAAAATTTGATTCTATGTCGTTTGTTTTCGCTCATTGCTTAGTGTAGTAGCACTGTCTCTTAAAATTACAGCTAACTTATATTTATGTTCAACTACTAACCGTTTACAACCGATTATAACCGCTTAACAGTTTATATACAACCCCAATCTACCCAAACCTTTTTACAAAAATTACTTGGCAGTTAAAAAAAGTGAAAAATACCATGATGTTGGTATTGTAATTATGTTTCGAGATAGTTAATTTAGGGTATTGTTTCACTTAATAAAAATGATCATGATGCCTAGAAAAAACCTAATGATTGTAGACAATCAAGCTATGAAAGAAATGTTTGGCCTATCAGACAAAGCCGTCACTGTTAAGCGTAGAAAAATTCGTTTAAAATTTGGTTTAACCAAAGAAGAAATAATTACGACTTATCATGTGGCAGAGTTTACGCACACTCCCATAGATTATATAGAGAGTCACCTACGCTAATTTTTGGAGGCCTTAAAAGGCCTCCACTTTTTCTTTTCTCTTTTTAGTTGGTTATTTAAAACAAAAGGTTTTTTGGCCAAAGCCCTTTACTTATCTCCTCCTATCAACCATTCTTCTTGAGTCCCAAAACCATTTTCGTTCCACCCGAAGACCTTTTCGTTTCACCCGAAGGCCTTTTCGTTTCACCCGAAAGCCTTTTCGTCTCACCCGAAGACCTTTTCGTTCCACCCGAAAGCCTTTTCGTTCCACCCTAAGACCTTTTCGTCTCACCCGAAGACCTTTTCGTTCCACCCGAACGCGTTTTCGTTCCACCCGAAGACCTTTTCGTCTCACCCGAAAGCCTTTTCGTCTCACCCGAAGACCTTTTCGTTCCACCCGAACGCGTTTTCGTGACACGAAAAATGATTTTTCTTGCAGAAATGGTCATCTGGATAGGTCGAAAGCAGACTGATTCAGTCAGAAAAAGTCGTTTCGTGTCCATACTGGTCATTAAATGGAAATTTAAGTAAAGTTTTGTCGTTTGCCCTCGGCAGCGGTCGTTTGCAGCCAGCCCCTCTTGTGAGTTAAAAATCAGCCATTTACATTTGGTTTAGGCAAGGGGAATGTCCTCCTTGTTTTTAAAACATAAGTACCATGAAACAACTAAAATTGATTCTGGATTATTCGAAATTATCGGATGCAAATTTGAACACCAAATCTAAAGCAGTGGTGATTGCCATGACTGGGAATGATAGTTTCCCTAGCACTACGCCTACCCTGGCAGAATTTACCAATTTACAGACCGCCTATAACTATGCTTTAGACAATTGTAGCGCCGGCGGTAAGGTGTTGATTGCCATTAAAAATCAGGCGAAGATTGATTTATTGAATGGCATGCGCCAATTAGCAATGGATGTGGATGCACAAAGCAACGGCGACCGTACGATGTTGGTAAGCAGTGGTTTTGAGTTGGCATCCATGGGCGATAACCCAACGAACTTAGGCGCTCCTACAGATTTTAAAATTATGGATGGCATGAACAATGGCGAGCTAAAGTTTACCTGCAAAAAGGCGGATAATGCGGTTTCTTACCTGGTGGAATATACCGACGAGCTGCCTGCGGAAACCACACAATGGAAAATACAACCTACCACTAGCCGTGAAACCACCGTAAAAGGCTTACGCAGTGGCATCCGCGTGTATGGCCGCATCAAAGCAATTGGCAGAAAAGGGCAAGAAGCAAATTCTGATGTATTGTCGAGGGTGGTGCAGTAGGTGGTTGGTTTGTTAGGTGGTTGGGTGGTTAGTTTGTTAGATGGTTGGTTTGTTGGGTGGTTAGGTTGTTGGGTGAGTGGATTAGAAAATAAACTATTTTTAAAGGATGAAGGCTTTATAGGGTTTCATCCTTTTTTTTTACGATAAAATTTATCATTCAAAAATTATAGGTAACTAACTAGCGACCTCTAGAAGTTAGTTTTGTCTTGTGTGTTTAAATTTTGAAGATTTCTAAATTTTCTATAAGATTCTCTTTTAAGAATGTAATTGAGTATCGATTTTATCATGTTTTTTTTATTTTCTGCTGAAATTTATGGTCGTTATGTCGGGTTAACAGTTACAGCTAACTAGTAAATATGCGCTATCAACAGCGTACACATTCCAATCATATTTTCTCAATTTATAGATGTATGTTTAATAGATATTTTAAAGTAGCATAATTTATTTAACCAATAATTATTAGTTGGTTTTCTTTTCCACACAACAGAAGTTCAGTATAAATAGAAACAACATTTAAACACAAAAACTTAAATGTGTGACTTTGGTCACCC
>JAHJVW010000043.1 GCA_018828585.1 Bacteroidota bacterium | reverse complement strand
TTTTAAATTCTAAACTGTATTTCCGTTTTTCTGGGGTCATATCTGTAAAAGTAAGACTTAAACCTCTTAGTTATTTTGTCTACTCTAAGATAGAAACTCCAGAATTGAATAAACTCTCCGCTACGGTATTTTTTATGAATGGCATCCGAGCGTCAGTTTAATCACTGCCAGAAATCTCTGATGCGGAATTTTAGTGCTCGTTCTGTTATTGCTATAGCTGGATAAAATGGCTAAAGTATATCGCTTCAATCACCCTCTTCTCTCGGATATTAAAAGACCGGTCTCAAGAGATTTGGAGGAGAAGCCAATAAATCTTTTGCATTTGCTTTCATTTAGAAATGGAGAGAAACAATCCGCAAAAGTGGTGCAAATACGCTCAATAATGGATTCCGCTCACACGGCTTGGATTGTACCTCAAAGATTTATTGAGCTATCCCGAACTAATCTTTTGCAAGCCTTGATTTTTGCTCAACTTTTTATCAAGAAAAAGTTGAAAGCCAACCGCCGGTGACTGAGGCGGACAAATTATAATATTAAAATGGAATTTCTGATAAAATACAAACTCTTGAGATCTTAAAATAATCCCAAATATCCCCCCTTTTTTTGATAGATTTTAGCTTTTTACTATTGCTTTAAAAACACTTTAAATTCTGACCCTTTACCCGGTTTACTTTTTACCATAATTCTGCCGCCTAAGCCAGTCACAATTTCTTTCACCAGGTAGAGTCCAATACCGGTTCCTTCGATAGCGGTCTCTACTCTGCCATATTTTTTAAATATATCGGCTTTATTGCTTTTTTCAATACCAATACCGTTGTCTTTAACAGAAATCACAATAAAGTTCTTCTCTTTGGTAGTGGTAATCAATATTTCAGGTTTAAAGTCGGCTGATCTAAATTTGATGGCGTTATTCACCAGGTTATAAATGATGCTCCTTAATTTCCTTCTCGAATAAAATATTTCAGACACATTAATTTCGGACTTGATTTTGGCCCCCGAGTCTTTGATTTGCCCGGCAAGGGTCAGCCTTACGTCTTCTAAAATATTCTCGAAACTAAGCAGTTCCTCCTGTGTTTTGTATTTGTGCTTTTGTTTGCCTGCATCCGTTAATTCGGTAATGACAGTTTGCATCTTTTTTACCGACTTCTCTAAAATATTGAAGAGCACTTTATGCTGACTAGAGGTTTCGTCGCTACTCTTTTTCATTAAATTAATGGTCAGTAACAAACTGGTTAAAGGGCTTTTTAGATCATGCGAGATGGTGTCTAATAACAATTCGTGGTCTACAATCAGTTTCTCCAGATCTTTTAAATCTTTGATCCGCATGGTGATTTCTACAAAAGTCATGATGACCCCATTGGCCTTCGCACTTTTTTTCACCACATAAGGGATGATATCCATTTGAAACCACTTGAAATCTGTAGTTTGAATTTCTTTTTCCAGTATTTCGTGACTATCCATCACCTGGGTAATATTTTCAACGATGGTTGGAAAGCGGAAATTATCTACGATATCTTTAATGGATTTACCAATGTCACTTTTCGACAGGTTGAATTGCTTCATCGCAGGAGGCGTGAATTTGCGTAAAATCAAATCTTCATCGATAAATAACTGTGGGATGATGGTATTCCTGAAATAATTTTCAAGATCGTCATTCTCCGCAGCGAGCTTTTTTATTTGTTGGTCATTTTCTAACATAAATCTTAGTGATCATATGGTTTCACAGGGATAATCCACTAAAGTTAAAGACTTCATCTGGTCTATTTTCTGCAAATGATTGATGGTGATGTTTTTAATAAGTGTTCCTATTCTGTCTGAGCCATCGTCTAAAACGAAGAGATAAATCTCTACTATGATTTTCAATAAAATTTAAAGAAACCAATGGCTTGATGATTTACTTTAGCCAATATACCATAATTATCCCCCGTTTGTTCATAGCACTTCAATTTTGGTTACAGATCGCCACGTTTCACTCGTGATGACCCATTCTATTCATCATGAGGAGTGTAACGACGTGATGATCCCCGTGGAGCGATTCACTGGCTTTCATCATCCGTCACCCTGAACGGAGTCGAAGGGTCTCACCTGCAAGGTTGCCATGCAATAAGCCTCCTTCCATTTACCGCATCATCATGAGGAGTGATAACGACGTGATGATCCCTGTGGAACGATTCACTGGCTTTCATCATCCGTTCATGTTGAACGTAGTGAAACATCTCACATGCAATTTGCCATGCGCTACGTTAATTAGTCAATATCTTTCTTTAACAAAATGTATTATGCTTTTACGCACAAGCCTTTCCAGCCCTCTTGAGCGGGCCAACTCAAGTTCTTTTTTCATAGCCTTTATTTATTTTCAAGCGTATTCAAGCATGCTTCGCAGGTCCCTTCAGCTGGAAAGAACCAAACAGCCACCGCTGCGGTATTTTTTATGAAAGGCATCCAAGCGTCAGTTTAATCACTGCCAAAAATCCCTGATGCGGAATTTTAGTGCTCGTTCTGTTCTTGCTATGGCTGGATAAAATGACTAAAGTATATCGTTTAAATCACCTTCATCATGCAGACACGAAAGGAAAGGCAAGCACTTTCGGTTACAGATCGCCACGCTCTGCTCGCGATGACACGAAAGGAAAGGTACTGCATTGTCGATTATAGATCGCCACGTTTCACTCGCGATGACCCATTCAATTTATTTGCCAATGCAAAACATAATTTGTATTGAAAATCAGCAACTTGCAAAAATGGGATACAAATAAGGTACAATTCTTTCAGATTTTACCTTTTTTTAATTTATGATTTTAGATTACTTTTAATTTATTAAATCTAAATTTTAAATTATGGAAAACAGTAACCTATTAACACTTGCGGAAATTTCCTTTGAGGGTAAAAACTACCAAGATGCTTATGAAAAGTACTCAAAAGTTATTGAGAGTAATATTAACGATCAAAGAGCTTGGATTGGTAAGGGGATATCAGTAGGCTATTTATCAAATAGTTCCAAATCTACACTGGATGAGGTTAAGGTTTCACTTAACCACGCCCTTAAACTTAGTATTAATGACAGTGAGAAAAAATTTATTTTGGAAAACCTCATCCCCATTGCTGAATACAATGTTCGTTTATTAATTAGCAAAGCAAGGGGAATTGTTGATGAAAAGGCAAAAGAGCCTTTATCTACATTTCAACTTCAAGCAACAAGAAGCGTCCAACAAACTGCTGATAGATACAAGGCAAATAATGAAATTTTTGATCCAGTTTTTTCGACAATTAAATTTACTGAACTTGGTAATTCATTTGGAGCAGATGAAGACTACACAAAAAATCAAATTAAACTAATTGATTCATTCTTAAATGCAATCAATTCGGAAATTCATGAAGAAAAGAAACGTGAACTACTTGGATTCAGAAGCGAAATAATTTCTAATATTTCAAAAGTTGATGGTTCCTATTCGGCTCCCGAACCTCCTAAAGGGGGAGGTTGTTTCATTGCAACGGAAATATATCAAAATGATTCACACCCTAAAGTGATTGTTTTAAGGAACTATAGGGATACCGTTCTTCATAATTCCAAAGCTGGTAGGGAATTTATTTCCCTTTACTACAAACACAGCCCTTTAATTGCAAAAAAACTTTCAGATAAAAGACTAATTAAAACCCTCATTAAAAAAATTATTTTGGAACCTTTAATTCTTTTAATCAAAAAATAAAGCATAAAAATATTGGGATTTAGAATAAACTCGGTTTTATTTTATCAATTAATATTTCTTCAGCTTTCTGTATTTGTTCCATTATTCGCAAATACTTTTTGGTTGGTTTTCCTGCATACGATTTTTTGAAATGCTTTTTGTACAGTTCTCCGTACAGGTTATCACTTTTGAAGTATGCCCCTAATGTTTTATCCATTCGCCTGTTCTTCTTGCTTTGGGTTTCGTAAATACAGCCTTTGAACGCTGAACGGTGGTAAAAGTACCCACCAACCAAATACAACTTTCTACATCGCTTATTTGTTTTAGGGCAAACGTAATACCAAATAAACCCTTTCCCAATATTTGAAGGGATTGAAACTAATGGTACTTTTAGTTTTCCATCTTCGTTTAAGATTCGTCTTAAAATATTATCTTTACATCATTGATAGAATATTCGGAATTCGCTCTAATATAGTTCATCTGTTTTTTCTTAGTTTGGTTCCTTAATCAGTTTACTTTAATATCATTTACTCAATGACCTAATAACTTTTTTTGTGATAGCGCAACACCTTCAATTTTGATAAATCCGATAGCTTTAAAAAATGAAATCGAGGTTACTAATTATTTTTTTGATTCTTACATCCTTTATAGTTATAGCTTACTTCAGTTATAAAGAGTATAAGAGAGCTAAGGCGGAAAGAATAATCAATGGGTATCTAAACCAGAAAAGCTGGATATTCTTAAAAGACAAATATTCTCATTACACTAATTCCGGGTATTTGACTATATTTTTCGGAGATAGTATGACAGAAAATCTTCAGACATGTTTGAATAATTCAGACTCTATTCTTAACATGGGTATAGGAGGAGATTTTTCAGAGGGTCTTATAGAAAGGGCTAGCGATGTTACTCGGCTATCGCCCGATAATTTATTTATAATGATTGGTGTAAATGATGTTTTAGCAGACCTACCTGTTACACAAATTCAAAAAAATTATGAAATGTTAATTGACATTATAAAAACACAAAGCCCTAAAACAACGATTTTCATTCAGTCTACACTACCTGTTAGAAGTATGACGGGCAAATCGAGATTTATGCGCAGGTGTAATACAAACATCGCGAGTTTAAACAACTTTTTGTATAAACTTACTGAAGAAAAAAGAATCACCTATATTGATATGTATTCAACGTTTCTAAACACGGATAATGACCTAAAAATAGAATTGACTACAGACGGCATTCACTTGAATCAAAAGGGTTATTCAATCTGGAAGAATTATTTGAACCAATATTTGAAAATGCCGAAATAACGTGTTGTCTAATAGCAAGAGTTACTCCCCCAATTTAAAAAATAATTATCCGTTTTGATAAAAGATTATGGCTGGTGAGGTTCCTAAGGAAAAACTAATATACTAAATAGTTTTTAATAATTAAAGTGCTTTGAATTTAATGACCAAGAAATACAATTTTCAAACCTTTGTATTTGCTTTGTAAATTTCAAATACTTTTTGGTTGGCTTTCCAGCATATCGTTTCTTAAAATGCTTTTTATTCAATTCCTTATAAAGTTAATTAACTCCAAAAATAAAAAAGCCCTTATTAAAGGGCTTAAGTGGGTTTTTTATCTGTTTGCTATTTTGTTATTTTGCAGTTGTTACTTTCCGATACAGAAAGTAAAGTAATACTGATTATCAGTAGGTTACATGATGTCAGCAACAAATGAGCAACAATAATTTATCAGATAAAAACATAGAGTAGATTAGATTTTATCCAATAAAAAAACCGCCCTTTTGAGGCGGTTCTAATATACATCTAAATACAACACTAAGCAACCGTCACGGACCCAATATAGATGCTATTTGATACAGAAGTGCCATCGGCAGATTGGAAGCTGATATAAGCTTCTAAATCATCACCAGAGTAGTTAGCCGGTACAACTAAAGTTTCTGTTCCAGCAGATCTGGAAGCTCCTTCCAAAGTATAAACTGCTTCTGCTTTATTTGGATTATAAAGCGCAATTAAACTCTTGTCTGTTGCGCTCGCAGTACCATTTAAAGTATTATCATCCCATGCAACCTCTACTGCTCCGGCTACCGTTGAAGTAGCGGACGGGTTCAACGCACCTGGCAAACTTCCTCTGCTTAACAATGCGCTAGAATAATCAACAATAAAGTCTGGAGATATTCCAGTAATTGCATTCCCAAGCGTGTAGGACATTGCACTGTTAAACTCCGTCATTTTGTTAGCAAAGTTCTTGTAACCAACTTTTACAAAATCCTTTAAAGGTTGCAGAAACTGCAATGATGCAGTAAACTTTGTTCTTTGGTCTACCTGACCCACTGTTTTTGGATTGGCTACACTTGATGGTTTGATTCTCATGTAATCAATCCCCTTCCATGACCCTCCTACTACGTTGCCGATTTTTCCTGAGAATCCGCCTAAAACTCCTTTTGAGATACGTCCCATCGTTTTTAAAGATTTAAATTGTTAATAATTAAACTCGGACTTGACACGGCTTTAACACGGTTTTATCCTTGGGTTATCTATACCAACTTTTATGCATTCCACTTTTCTGGGATAATGATGCTTTGGGTTTCATCGCTTTGCTCTGCCAACTATGACAAAAGGAAATATTTTTAAAAGAGAAACGAAAAACCGAAAAAAAGAAAAGAGAAAGCTTTTTTTGATTTGGCGATGGGAAATCGGAAAAAAGGAAACGGAATAAAGGAAGGGCTGTGGGGTGGCTTGTGTTTATGCCGTAGTCTTTTTTTTGATTTTTGTGGTGGGTGGTGCGTAGCCAAATAATTTTGCAGGCATCTTTTATTTTTTATTAGTACCGAGGTTTTTTGTGTGGGTCGGGATGATGCGAGCCGTTAAACCGCTGGAATGTGAGTCGGGATTTGTGGGTCGGGATATGGAAGCGGTTGCGAGTTGAGAGAGGGTGCTTTGGAGAGGCATTTATTGTTTTTTGCAATCAAAATAAACAACAAAAAAACATTAAATGACCAAAGCTATGTAGCGGATTGCGGGTCGGGATGGTGTGTGCTACACGAACGAAAAGAAGGTCGGGATTTGTGTGGTGGGTTTGAGTGAAGCCCGAACGATGGAGCAGGCGAGCACATAAATACGAGTTGCGACCTGACGAATTATACCGAAAGGAGTGAATAAATTGAAGGCATTACAGTGTCGGTGGTTTGTGTGAATTTATGAATGGATTGAGGTGTAATAAGGCAGGAGAAAGCAACTATGACGAGTGAGTTGCAAAAACAAAAGGTATGACAAAACCAAAGCCCTTTAGGGTTGAATTATAGTGAGGTACGAACGGCAATGAAATTTTGGCGTAGCTTATGTTTGCAACGAAAGAGGAATGCCTTATAACCGGGTGCGGTGGGCAAAAGAGCGTGGGGAAGAGCAAGGGTAAGGCGATTTGAAATGGGTTTGTGTGGTTTCAAATTGAATTACTCTTGTTGTGCGAACTGGAAGCGGGTTAATGAGTTTCGGGGTTTTGTAACGGGAAATTAACCTGCTGGAAGTAAGGGAATAATCATTTTAATTGAATCTGTATTATGAGAGTAAAGAAAACACAAAATAACTTGGAGCATATTCCTAGCAGTAAAACATTATTGTATTGCTTAATGAACGAAGTTCAATGGTTATCGCTCCTCAAAGAAAAACCTTATCAAAAACTCATTGACCATATTAAAACTTTAGCTGAAATTAAGAGAGATTCCTCATCCCCTCCTATCACTATAAAAGAAATTGCAGAAGCTATCAACGATAAAAGAGTCACTAAATGGTTACCGCAAATTGTAGAGGACTTAATAGAGCTTAATTGGGATCGTCCTGAACTTTTTAAAAAAGAAGGACATGATTATTTATATGACCTACACTTTGTTGATCCTTATGGAAATAAGCCCTTCAGTTTTTCTGTAATGGGAAATTAACCTGCTGGAAGTAAAGGAGTAATTATTCAAAATTAACTTCAATTTCCTTATTAAAGAACGCCTTGTACTCTAAATTATTTAAATTAAAAATTATCAAGTTACTTTTTGCTCTTGTTAAGCCAGCATAAATAACTTCTGGATTTGCAGACTCAATATTATCATTTTCTATAATTAAAAAAAGTGTGTTTATTTCCCAACCTTTAAAACTGTGAATAGTAGAAAGTTTAACAGTACCTGTCTTCATCCAAAAATGGTTCTTTTTAATTTTTCTATTAGTATCAAATTTATTGCTCATCTTCTTGCCTAGTTGATTGGCAATTTCTTGATCATTAAATCCAGCGTTTTTGAGTGATTCGGACTCTTTTTTTCTAACTTCCATATATTCTTCCTCTAACTCAAAAGTTGTAGTTGTATCCTCTCTTTTCTTAGTTCGTATCAGAAAATCAATTTGCCTTAACAACTCTACCTTTGAACAAAGTACTGCACAGTCTGAAGAGTGTATTTTATGAAGCTCTAGAATTTTATAGATTTTTTCAAACAATATTTCTGCCGAATAGGTTGAAAAATAATGATGCTCTATTACTCTTTTTTCAAAATCGAGTTGGGCCATCACATTAATATCATCTAATTCGTACTTTTTATCAAAAAAATGTTTCTGAAATTTCATAGCTAAATTCGCTATCGCACCAGTAAAACGATAGGAATTGTCTAAAGACTTGTTCCAAGCTCCAGGGATATTCCTAACGGTAATGTGTCGTTGATATATATCTTGCTTTTCATCGCCAAAAACAACCCACTCGGAGTTTTCATCCATAAAGTATGAAGATATTACATCTAACCATTCTTGCCTATAATCTTGAATTTCATCAATAAATACTGCATCAAATTTGGTGATTTGATTTTTTACACTATCAAAAAATGAAACATCATGCCAAGCATCTAAACCATGTATTTCTTTGTTATGATTATTAGCTTGACTTTTGAAAAACTGGTGATAATTAGTGATATAAAAATAAGACCATAAAAATTCTTCTCTTACGTCGTTAATCCTATCATGTATATAATTCTTAAGTGATAAATTATATGTGAGAATCAGCACACGACTTCCTGTACGCATATGAGCATTTACTGCCCGTTTTGCCAAGACTAAAGTTTTACCACTCCCAGCAACCCCTTTTATCTTACGACGTGGACGGATTTCACTTTTAATAAGTTCTTTCTGAACACCCGAATAGATAATCTTTTTACCATCTTCAATTTGGTGCAAAGGAGCTTGGAGATAACGGAAGAAACTGTCGTAGAGAATTTGATTAAAATAATAAGAAGATTTATTTAACCAGAATTTTGTCAATAATCTATTTAATTTTTCTTCACTTAAGGAATCATTGCCCAACAAACCGAAGTAACTCACGAATTTCCGATAACCTAAGTATTGATCATCATTAAATTCGTCTAATACAAACTTCGTCAACTGTTGCTCTGAAGCATTGTGGAAGTATATTGCACAATTTACAGTTGCCCAGTTATTTTTATTTTTTATGTTCTTTAGATATAGTTCCTCTAAATGTAAATTAAAAAGGTTCTCTTTATAAGCATCAACTTGTTTAAGTGGAGACTTTATCTGTGTCCCATCTTTTATTAAATGCCAATTAGTTTTCGTATCACAATAATAATGCTCTAATCGCCAGTCTTTTACTTCTATGATTAAAACCCCACTACCCTTCCGCATCAGAATTATATCTGGTTTGTCTCCGTTTAAATACGGCTGAAAATATATCTCATAAGAATCATCTAAGCTATTTAGTAGAAAATGCAATAAATGCCATTCTCCAGCGGTCGGCTGTTCTTTCTGTCTTTTGATTACCTCTAACTCGGGATTTAATAAAGCCATACTACAAAAACCAAAGTTTATCCTTACCAAATTCTGGCAGATGGGTATCTTCGAAATGCGGGAATATTTCTGCTAACATCTCTGGGTATCGAATTGTTACGGGTAAGTGTTGCTGTTTCACGGATTTCCAATACATTCTACTGAACTGGTAAATTTGGTCTATTAACTCCTTGGTTACTTCTTCATCTAAATGCTCCGGCTGGGTACAACTGATATGAAGTTTCACTGGAAATGGATATGGATCTGTCGGTTTAAATTCCACATCAACGTATCTGGTATTATTAAACAATAAATAACGATTTCTACCAGCTTTCACAAAAGTACCGCTAAAAGGCATCAGGTGTTGCCATTCATTATCCCAAGCTATAATATCTGTAGAGCGGGTTTTATTAATAGCAATTATATAAACTGGAATTGATAGCCCTAAATGATGTAATTTGTCTTGAATAGGCTGTATTTCTTCCCGACTCATTGTTTTGTAGAAATGGATTATCAACCTTTTTGGCTGGTTGCTTGTAGTTACGAACCTCTTTATTGCTTCATGTATAGAACCGGCTAGAATATTTGGAGTCGTTTTTATAAAGCATTCAAATTCTTGAAATTTACCCGTATTCTGAAAGCTGAAAGCGCTCCCTATGTATTGTACTCCAGTATCGTCGTTTCTGAAAGCCCCTACTCCTACTACTAATTCTTCTTTTAGTTCCGTTTCTATCTGCCAAGGAACAGCATTCAACTTGGCTAAAACAGCTACCGCAATGTTACGCATAGAATACCAGTAAGCTGTTCCTTGCGAAATCATTTTCTCAATATCAATAGCTTGAGAATGGATTTTTTTCATCAACAGTTCCTTCTTGATGTCGTAGTAAATCGCTCTTAATTTTTTGTTCTTCTCATATTTGCCATAAGGGCTTAGGTAAAAAGCAAAATATTGTATATCGTTATCAAATTCTCTTTCGGCTAATTGATCCTGTATTTCGGGGATTGGATTTTCCTTGTCTTTAAAACGGATACTAAATTTTGGTGCCGTGTAATAATTGATTTTTGCAACTCTTTCCAAACCATTAAAGTATGATACCCCTTTTTTCAGATACAAATCAAAAGCCTCTACTGCTGTAAAATCATCTTCATGAAATATGAAAAAGAAATGAACCCTGTTATGACTAGTACGTCTGTAAGGACCATTTGCTTTAATCCCTTGCCACGCATCTGTGTGTGTGGCGTTATTACCAAAAACAAGCAAGTTGCTGTTTTCCTCAACTTGATGAATATCATGCTCGCTAACCTTTAAAAAGGATAAACTTATGGGTATTATTGATTTAAAAGCTGGGTTGTTTAGGTAGGTCTTATGGAAGTAACTAATTTTACCTTTAAATGTCTCATACTTATTTTCTTTTTTTGGTTCTTCAAACTCCCAACCTAAATCATTGATAATATCTCGGTTCAAAGAAGGGTATGCGAAAGCAAAATCTATTTCATATTCTGGTAATATTCTTTGGTAATTAACTATCTCGTTTTTGTGTAGGATTAGACCATAATGTTCTGGAGCTATATTCTGCAATTGATTTACACTCTTCTTTAACACTTTTGTCTGCCCGTCATATATTATCAACAGTTCTAAACTTTTTGAAACGGTGGCCTCCTGTATCCGTAGTATATATTTATCATAAATAGTTAGGGCTGGTGTCTCCGAAAATTTAAGCCATATCTCATTATCCTTTACAAAATTATTCTTAACTAGAAAACCTTGATCTTTAAAATAATGGTAAATTAGATAGTTATAGTATCGCTTAGCAAAAGAAAAAGGAGCCAAACATAAATCAAATTTAACAGGGTCTAATTCTGATGATTGATTGGTGAAAGTGGTATATAGAAAAGCTTCGTCTTGATTAAGCAATTCAGGAAATTTCGCTTTAACTTCTTTAGGGAATAGATACTTATGGATGCGATGTGAACCTTTGGTTTCAGTTTTTGAAAAGTAAAAAGTTTGTGAGCCAGTAGGAATATCAAACGTTAAAATGTTGTAGGTTAGATTATTTAGCATGGTTAAAGGTTTAGGTATCACAAGATATTAAACTTTTACATGAAATAAAATTAGTCTAATTTGGATTACTTTTTATTTACTTTAATATATTACCCTCTATCCTTTTGCGGTTAAGATTTCCGAAAGCTTTTGTGTATCCTTTAATATGATTTCTTTTAAATCTTTAATATTATCAGTTGCTAATGTATCGGCAGTCGCATCTTTTTTAGTACCTAATCTGAACCTTATATTACCGTAACCTTGTGAAAGTTTCACTTGACTCTTCAAAGCTTCCTTAGGCAAATTTTTCGTTTTATTCTCCCTAGATAAAAAGTTTACAGATGGGTTTGACAATAGCCATTGACCATTTAGACTTTTTATAGCTCTCAAAGTTTCTTTTAGAGTAAATTCAAATACCCAATTATCCGAATCAATATCCGTCTCGTGTAGTTCAAATTTCATTGCATCATTTTCATCCGGTAATCCGAACGTATGAACTTTTAATTTATTCAGATTTTTTAAAATATCTATAGTAGAATCTAATTCACGTTTGTAAATAGGAGATTCGATATTATCATGAGACAAAGGATTCAGCAACAAATCCTTATGTTCCTTTAGTTTCTTAAATGGCGCATAATTGCCCCCTAAAGCTTTG
>JAHJVW010000042.1 GCA_018828585.1 Bacteroidota bacterium | reverse complement strand
TGAAAATGAACTATAAAAATCCTCCAAAATCATAAAATAGAGGCAAAGAAAATTTATCTACGGTTATGCAACGGTCTTGTTTTGCAAATACATGTACTTTATTAAAAAAGGTGCAATGATGGCATACTCCTATCACAACCATCAACAAATTACAACTTTTATTTCTGTAGAAAATGAATTCTTAAGCTCATTATCTGGTTTATATGGCGAAGCTCCTTCCAGAGAATCTATTATAGCAATAGAACCCACTTACTTATTAGGAGTACATACAGATGTGCTTTTAGGATGGTATGAGCAGTTTTTCGATTTGAATTATATCATTAGAAAAGTTTACGAGAGTTATTATAGAGATGCTCAGGAAAGATCGCATATGGTGAGAGTTGGTGATGCCAAAGAGCGATATCAATATTTCATTAATTCAAGGACAAGTGATGTAGATAGACTACCGATTGCATGTGTTGCTTCTTTTTTAAATATGAAACCCGAAACATTAATTAGGGTAAAAAAACAGTTAGGAAAAGAAATAAAACCTAAAGAATTAGAAAACATAAAAGAAAATTTCGAGAGTTATATTGTAAAAAATGAGCTTTTTAAAATCAATGATATTAGTATTAAAAAGATATCCAAAGAAATGAAAATATCATCTGAGAAAATATCATATTTATTAACTCATCACTATAAAAAGAGCTTCAAAGACTTTATTAATAAATATAGAATAGCTTGTTTTAAACAGTTAATTAAAGATGAAAATAACCTTCAAAATTATACTGTGGCCACAATAGCGTTGCAAGCAGGATTTAGTTCTAAAAGTATTTTTTATAAGGCATTTAAAGCTCAGGAAGGTATTAGCCCTAAGAATTTCTTGAATGATACTAAACCTTAAATTTTATCCTGTTTTCATATCGGGACAAATTAAAGAGCTACAAATAACTTTATGTAATTATCTAATACATAAGTTTGTAAATAGATTATTTACAAACTTTATATGGTTAAAAATTTACCTTTTACTCATCTTATTGGCTTATTAAATATTTATAATTCCTATCTAGGGATTACATTAGCGGTTGTTCTGTTTTTTACTTTATTAGTAATTTCAATAATTACACTAACTCAATTATTTTTTAGTAAAAACAATAAAGAAATTTCAATTTCTAAGAATGAGTTTCTTTTAACAAACATGTTTAAGCATCAATCACAAGTAAGAAAGAGTAGAGCTAAATCTGCTGTGCAATTACGTAGCCACAAGCCCACGCCCACTGAAAATTATAACCACCCAGCCAACCAGTAACATCTACACACTCCCCTCCAAAATATAAACCAGAGATGCTTTTGGCTTCCAATGTTTTAGAGGACAATTCATCGGTAGAAATACCTCCACGCATCACTTCAGCTTTATCATAACCTTTATCCCCGGCGGGTTTCACTTTAAAATGATGAATAAAACTTTCAATGGTTATGAAATCATCTTTAGTTAAGGATGCGAGATTTTTATCTGTCGGGATAAATTTAGAAATAGCTTCTACAAACTTTTTGGTGTAAAATTGAGTAAGAAAGTTCCCTAGAAACTTCCTTCCGTTTAAACTCCGCTCCTGTTCCATTAACTCAATAATATTTTGATGAGGTAATAAATCAACTTCGATTTGCATTCCAGGTTTCCAATATGAGGAAATTTGTAAAATAGCTGGTCCACTTAAACCCCAATGTGTAAAAAGGATGTTTTCTTCGAAGCTGATTTCTTCATTACTCACTCTCGAAAAAATAGAATTACCTGATAATCCTGAAAAGAAAGACTCCTCTTTTCCAGTAATGGTTAATGGGACTAAAGCTGGCGCAGTAGATGTTAATTTTATACCAAACTGTTTAGCTGTTTTCAGTGAAAAATCAGAAGCACCCATTTTAGAAATAGGTAAGCCACCGCTTGCCATCACCACTTTTTTAGACCTTAAATTAATAATTTTTCCATTTTGCTGGTAGGTAATTTCAAAGTCAGAATCTACTTGAGTTACATTCTTCACATCGCAATTCAATACTATCTCTTGGTGTAGCTGATCACATAAATCAGTGAAAATATTAACAATATCTTTTGCCTTATTAGATTCTGGGAATAATTGACCTAATGTTTTTTCTTGCCCTATAATTCCATAGGTCTCAAAAAAAGAAATAGAATCTTCTACTGTCCATTGGGATAAAGCCGATTTACAGAAATGCTCATTCTCTGAAATGAAATTTTGGGGCGAGGTATGAAGATTGGTATAATTACATCTTCCACCACCAGAGATTAAGATTTTAGCACCCACCTGAGTATTTTTTTCTAAAATTAAAGTTCGCTTTCCTAAAAAACCTGCTTGTACCGCACACATTAAACCACAAGCGCCTCCTCCAATAATTATTGCATCAAAATCTGCTGATTTCATTTTTCAAAAATGGCATTTTAAAATCATATCTCTCAAATTTGAATAAAATAGCGCTTCAATTATTAACTTTGTATAATGGCAGAAGTAAATAGTATTACCGAGTTTGGTAAAGTTCTCATTTTCATAATTACAGGACTTCTGGCTGTAGGTTTTGCTTTTGCCGTCAACAAAGGGATTGCTCCACATCATCCCAATCCAGAAAAAAATAGCTCTTACGAATGTGGTGAAGAAGCTATTGGGAATTCTTGGATTCAGTTTAACAGTCGTTTCTATGTGATTGCATTAATCTTTTTACTATTTGATGTAGAAATGATTTTTGTGTTTCCATGGGCAACCATATTTAGCGACAAAGCTTTAATTGCGGAAGATGCTCGTTGGGGCTGGTTAGCATTTTCTGAAATGTTAATTTTCATCGGTATTCTATTATTAGGATTGGTATATGTTTGGCGTAAAAAAGATTTAGAATGGATTAAACCAACATCGTTTTTACCCAAGGTAGAAACTGCAATTCCTCTCCAATCTTATCAAGCTATCAATCATGAAAAATATATTCCTTTTAAAAATAAGCAAAAATCCAATGAGGTATTAGCTCCTGAAATAAAATCAGAACCCGCAATTGTAAAACCCAAGTTTACACCACGATTTAAGAAAGCATGAGTTTAGAAAATCAATTAGAGAATACTGGAGTAGTAGTTACCAAATTAGATGATTTGATGAACTGGGCAAGGCTTTCATCTTTATGGCCACTTAGTTTTGGTTTGGCTTGTTGCGCTATCGAAATGATGGGTTCTATGGCTTCAAACTTTGATTTAGACCGTTTCGGTGTGTTTCCACGTCCTTCGCCACGACAAGCGGATGTCATTATTATAGCAGGTACCGTGACTTTTAAAATGGCCGAACGTATCAAAAGACTATACGAGCAAATGCCCGAACCCAAATATGTAATTTCCATGGGTTCTTGTTCTAATTGTGGTGGCCCTTATTGGGAACACGGTTACCACGTAGTAAAAGGTGTAGATCGAATTATTCCGGTTGATATCTATGTTCAGGGTTGCCCTCCCCGTCCAGAAGCACTGATTGGTGGAATTTTGGAATTGCAAAAATTAATAGAAAAGGAAAGTTTGAGTAGTATTTAGTTCACATAATTTATTAAACTTGTAAGGTTCAATGAAATCTTCAATCTCAGAAACCCGTTTAGGCATTTTAGGTGGTGGCCAGCTAGGCCGAATGTTTATTCAAGAAGCCATCAATTATAATATATCCATTAGTATTTTAGACCCTGATCCAAATGCGCCCTGCAAAAATATTTGCGATAGCTTTGAAGTAGGTTCTTTAGGTGATTATCAAACGGTATATGATTGGGGTAAAAACCTCGACCTGATCACCATAGAAATCGAAAAGGTAAATATTGATGCTTTAGAAGATTTAGAAAAAGAAGGTGTTGTGGTTTATCCTCAGCCAAGAATTATTCGTTTAATTCAGGATAAAGGGTTACAAAAGCAATTCTTTAAAGAAAACGACATCCCAACAGCTCCTTTCCAGTTATTTAGCTCGAGAGAACAATTAGCCAATGCCAATTTGAATTTTCCATACATCCAAAAACTAAGAAAAGATGGTTATGATGGTAAAGGGGTGATGAAAATTGCAAATTATGCTGATTTAGAAAATGCTTTTGATGCGCCAAACTTGGTGGAACAACTCATAGATTTTGAAAAAGAAATCGCAGTAATTGTCGCCAGAAATGCCGATGGAGAAATGAAAACTTTCCCAATGGTGGAGATGGATTTTAATCCACAAGCCAATTTGGTTGAGTTCTTGATTTCACCCTCAACCTATTCGTTTGAAATACAACAAAAGGCAGAAGATATTGCTAAAAACATCGCTTCAAGCTTAAGTATTGTTGGGATTTTAGCTGTAGAAATGTTCTTAACCAAAGATCATCAGATATTGGTGAATGAATTGGCTCCTCGTCCGCACAATAGCGGACATCAAACGATAGAAGGAAATTACACCTCTCAATTTGGGCAACATTTAAGAGCAATTTTCAACCTGCCTTTAGGCGATACCAGAAGTATTACTAATGCGATTATGGTGAATTTATTGGGAGAAAAAGGCTACGAAGGCATTGCTGAATACGAAGGATTAGAAGATATTTTAGAAAAAGATGGCGTTTATGTGCATCTTTATGGTAAAAAATATACCAAACCTTTTCGCAAAATGGGGCATGTCACCATTATTGATGAAGACAGAAACTCAGCAATTGAAAAGGCTAAATTTGTAAAGGAAACGATAAAAGTAAAAGCATAAATTCAACTAACCACAGAGAATACAAAGAAAAACACTGAGTACACAATTTTTAAGAAATCAGTGTTTGTGAACTCTGTTAAATTGTGCTAATAAAAAAATAAAATGGGAAAAGCTAAAGTAGGCATTATCATGGGCAGCCGTTCTGATTTAGGAATTATGGAAGATGCGGCTGATGTTTTAAAAGAATTAGGAATTGATTACGAATTAACTGTTGTTTCTGCACACCGCACTCCCGATAGAATGTTTGAATATGCCAATACTGCGGAAAATAGAGGCCTAAAAGTAATTATTGCTGGAGCTGGTGGCGCTGCCCATTTACCAGGAATGGTCGCTTCAATTACTTCACTTCCAGTTATTGGCGTTCCTATTAAATCAAGTAATTCTATTGATGGATGGGATTCTGTACTTTCTATTTTACAAATGCCAAATGGAATTCCAGTGGCAACCGTAGCTTTAAATGCGGCAAAAAATGCAGGAATATTGGCTGCTCAAATGTTAAGCATTGGTGATGCAAAAATTTCAGAAAGAGTAGTGAAATTTAAAAACGATTTAAAGAATAAAATAGAAGAGTCAGCAGAAAACTTGAAGAATGAAGGCTATCCATCTAACTTTTAATTTAAAGAAGGATCTTCTGGAAAATTAGTGATATGGGCATACTTAACACCCATATTTAAAATGGCTTCTTTCCATAAATGATTCTCATTTTCTTCAAAAACCATTTCTATGTTGTATTTATTGGATACAATCCAACTATTTGTAGATAATTCATCATCTAATTGGGCCTCGCTCCAACCAGAATAACCTATAAAGAAACGAATCTCATCCTCTTTGATATTGTAATTATTAATCTGGATTTTCAAGCTCTCAAAATCACCTCCCCAAAACAATCCATTTCCTAAATCTTGTCCTCCTGGAATTTTATCAGGTGATTGATGAATAAAATGCAAAGTATCTGGTGCAACAGGACCACCTAAATAAACCTGAAAATCTGCATCCCAACAATCCGGAATCAAATCCTTCAAAATAAAATCACTTTGATGATTCAAAATATATCCTACAGTCCCTTCCGCATTGTGCTCCGTTAATAAAACTACCGACCTTTTGAAATTAGGATCCGTCATAAATGGTTCTGAAATCAATAAACTCCCTTTAATTGGTATTACTTTACTAATCATACTTTCAATAACGATTATTCAAATTAAATAGTTTTGTCTCGCCGTTGCCACCTTAGCTATACCAACGAAATAATAAGTTTTATCCAATATCTGAATTTTCAAAACATTCGTCGAAACTATTTTACAATCATTAAGTTTGTGTTATCATGAGCATAGACAAAAGTACCATTCAAAATTTAAGGCAGGATTACCGCTCTGCTTCTTTATTAGAGTCAGATGTGGCGGAAAATCCTTACAGTCAATTTGAAAAATGGTTTACTGAAGCTCTAAATGCCGAGGTTTTAGAACCTAATGCCATGACTTTAGCAACTGCAAATACAAATGGAATTCCATCCGCAAGGATTGTGTTATTAAAAGAATTTACTAATGAAGGCTTTGTTTTTTATACCAATTATAACAGCCAGAAAGGAAAGGAAATTGAAAGTAATCCTTATGCTGCGCTCATTTTCTTTTGGGCTGATTTAGAAAGGCAAATCAGGATTGAAGGTGTGGTAGAAAAGGTGAGTGAAGAGGAATCTAATCAATATTTCAACTCTCGACCTAAAGGAAGCCAATTAGGTGCTTTAACTTCTCCTCAAAGTGAGACCATTAATTCCAGAGAATTTTTAGAAAAAAAATTAGCTGATTTAGAAAAACAATATGAGGATAAAGAAGTCATCAAACCTGAACATTGGGGAGGTTACCGCGTAATTCCAAATCGTATAGAATTTTGGCAGGGACAATCCAATCGTCTTCACGATCGTATTGTTTACATTCAGGGAAAAGATAAAAACTGGAAATTTGAAAGGTTAGCCCCATGATATTTGATCGTGTAAAAGAAATATTAATTGAAAAATTTGGCGAACAAGTAATTGTTGCAGAAGAAAGAGATCAAAAGCAACCCGCTTTAGTCATCCTGCCGGATTTAATAGCCGAGGCTTGTCTATTACTCAGAGATCATCCAGATACTTGGTTTGATTTTCTTTCTTGTTTAACTGGCATAGATTACGGCGTGGAGCAAAATAAATTCGGGGTAGTTTATCATCTTTCCTCCATCATCAAGAATCATCAAATTGTTTTAAAAGTCAATTTAGAGAACGATAGAGCACTTACAAATTTACCTATTTTTAAAAGCGTCAGTGAAGTTTGGAAAACTGCCGAATGGCATGAACGAGAAGCTTTCGATATGGTGGGTATTTATTTCGAAAATCATCCTGATTTAAGAAGGATATTACTGCCAGACGATTGGCAAGGTTTTCCATTAAGAAAAGATTATCAAAACGCTGAAGAATATCACAACATTAAAATCGAATTTTAAGATTTGGAATCTCTCCCTATAAATTTTCATCAGGTAGCTTTAGGCCGTTATCAGGCTAAAATCAATACGGTTTCTGCCGAGGAAATGGTTTTAAACTTAGGTCCTCAACATCCAAGTACACATGGTGTTTTACGTCTAGAACTCATTACAGATGGTGAAATTGTAAAAGAAGTGATTCCGCATATCGGCTATTTGCACCGCTGTTTCGAGAAACATGGTGAAGCGCTTAATTATGCTCAAATTATTCCATACACAGATCGCATGGATTATCTGGCTTCCATGAACAACAACCACGCTTTTGTAATGGGTGTAGAAAGGATGTTGGGAATAGAAAACGATATCCCTAAAAGAGTAGAATACATCAGAGTGCTGGTTTGCGAGCTCAACAGAATAGCTTCTCATTTAATTGCTATCGGAACCTACGGCATTGATATTGGTGCCTTCACTCCTTTCTTATGGTGCTTCAGAGACCGAGAGCATATCATGAATATGTTAGAATGGGCATCAGGAGCTAGAATGTTATACAATTACATTTGGGTAGGTGGTTTATTTTATGATGTCCCAGTTGGATTCGAAGAGCGTTGCGCCGAGTTTGTACAATACTTCAAACCTAAAATGCAGGAACTAAACGAATTGTTAACCGACAATCAAATCTTCATTTCTAGAACCGCAAATATTGGTGTTTTACCGTTAGATGTAGCTATTAATTATGGATGTTCAGGTCCGATGTTGCGAGGTTCAGGTTTGAAATATGATTTGCGTCGTGTAGACGAATATTCTGTTTATCCAGAGCTAGATTTTGAGATTCCTTATGCCAAAGGCGAAATTGGAACAGTCGGTGATTGCTGGAATCGTTATAAAGTAAGAATTGATGAGATTGCTGAATCTTTAAAAATCATTGATCAATCTGTTGAAAAACTAACTAAAGAACATAAACGTACCAAAGAGTTTGATCCGAGAGCTTTAGTACCCAAGAAAACCGTCCCTAAAGCGCAAGATTTTTATATCCGAGCAGAAAATCCAAAAGGAGAAATTGGTTTCTACTTTATAGCTGATGGTCGTTCTGATAAGCCGTTCAGAGTGAAATCTCGTGGACCTAGCTTTTGCAACCTTTCTGTCTTACCCGAAATTTCTAAAGGGGTAATGATTGCTGATTTAGTAGCCATTATTGGTTCTTTGGATATTGTTTTGGGTGAAGTGGATAGGTAAATCAGTATTAAGTAGTCAGTTTAGCATCCAAAGTTTAAGAGATTTTTTTTTGCATTAGGATAGAAACAGCAGCTTTTTTGTTTTTATCCTGAGCAGAGTCCGATGGCTATCCGGCGAAGGGCAAACAAAAAACTATAGTGTATACCCGACCCAATTGGGAAATGCCCTAAAACAAAAAAGCCTTACTTTTCAGCAAGGCTCATTCTTAAAATATATAAGGTTTTAATTGTAAACTTTCACAATGAAGATGAAATCTTGCATCTTCTTCACTTGCTTTATTCTAGTTAAACCAGCCAATGAATTCTTTTTATTAATCGTGATTTTTTGCTTTAAAGAATCTTGGGGGATATTACCAATTGCTTTTAATAGAAAGTCGGATTTTACTGCGAAAGCAGCGCCATCAGCTTGTGTTTGTTTACCACTCACAATACCAATCACATTTCCTCTATTGTCCATCAAAGGTCCACCAGAATTACCTGGATTTACCGGAATCGAGATTTGATAAGCAGTAGAATCTCCACCAAAACCAGTTGCAGAACTTAAATAACCTTTGCCGTAAACTACATCATCTTTTGGGTAACCAATGGTATAAACATCTTCCCCTAATTCAGCATTGGTTTTCTTAAAAGTATAAGGCAATGCCGCAAGCGACTTAAATTCAGGATCAGTGATTTGAAGGATGGCAATATCAAACTGAGGATCAACATAAATGGTTTGAACCTTGTAAGATTCACCTTTATTGTCTTGTACATAAATCGAGTCGGCATCTTTCACCACATGATAATTGGTGACAATATATCCTGCTGAAGAAAGCGCAAAACCTGTACCTCCATATTGGCTATTGTCAGTCTCTGATTTATTGATATTTCTGATTAAAGCGCTCTGAGAACGTTTAATGTTCTCCATATCGCGTTTCAATTCACTGTATTTAGAGCTGTGCTCCTCTTTGTTAAATTGACCAGTTGAAAGTAAAGTAGCTAAAGTAACTACAATTGCTACAGATGCTGCTACAGCCAAACTTCTTTTATATTTATTGAAAAGTACCACAACTTTTGATGGCTTTTCAACTAATTCCTCTTTTAAAGCTTCGATATCAAACTCTTCATGCAATTGATTCATTGCTAATTCTAGCTCTTTTCTTTCTCCAAAACCTTTAATGGTTTTTAAAAAATCGAGATGGGCAACAACCTTATGGTCTAACTCGGCATTATCTTTCCTTTCTTTTTCAAAGGTTAATAATTCTTCGTCACTCATTTCTTGGAAAAGATAAGCTTCAATCCTTTTAATTAAATCAATTTCACTTTTCATACCTTTTATTTTTGACTAAAAAATAATTTTTTTAGCCTTTGCAAACACTTATATTTTTGTGTTTTTGCATTGTCTGCATTTGTATATCCAAATTTCTCACAAATCTCCTGCATGGATTTGCTGTGCATATAAAAGTCTTCGATGATGGTTTTACATGGCTCACCCAAATCTGTCAATGCATGTTGCATTAAAGCTAATTGTTGATCTTTCTCCTCATGTTGCACTATTTCTGTCTCTACAGCGAAATGATCTTCGTAATCCTTAATGTTTTCGCTAAATCTACTTTTATGACTTAGCTTCTTTAACCACAATCTTCTACATACAGCGTATAAAAAAGTTTTTAGTTTACTAGTTAACTCAAAATCTCCACTTTTAACTTTATCATGTAGGATAATAATTCCCTCCTGATAAATATCTTTTGCATCATCCTCATTTCCGCTGTTGTTCATGACCAGTTGTAAGATCATCGGGAAATGAGCTTTGTACAAATACCTTAAAGTCGAAGACGAATTATTTAATATCCCTAAAATAATTTCACTGTCTGTTGGCTTTGAATGATTTATCTTACTGCTCACTTGTTAATACTATTTCTGCTAAATTGTAACCCAAAATCCGTAAAAAAAAATTAAAACTATTATTTCTTCTAAATACTCTGAATATTAATTCATTAAATCTCTAAAACTAAACTTCAATAAAAATTAAAAAAAAATTAAAATTACGGGTTACCTTTTTTGTTTCCTTGTATTAAGAGTGAAATTAATCACAAATTAAAAGAGAAATTAACATGAAAAACTTATTCAAAATCGGATTTTTTGCCTTAGCTATCGCTATGTCAGTTGTTGCTTGTAACTCAAACAAAGCTACTGATTCAACTACAGATTCAGCTTCTATGGATTCAATCACTGTTGATACTTCAGCTATTGATACTGTTGCTGGTGATTCATCTACAGTTATGGTAGATACTACTAAAAAAGCAATGTAATTTTAAATCCTAAAAGATTTAAAGGCCGCTTTCGTAAGATAGCGGCTTTTTTATTGTCGAAAATTTTGATTTAATTTTAGCCATGCAACTTCACGACAAAATTCTAACTACATCCTATTCTAACTATCGTCACAAAAAGCTTGTAGACAGAACTTTTAATTTTAATACTATTAATGATATTATTAAAAATGATTTCCCTCATTTAGAGTGGGAAAGTTTGGGGCAATCTTTCGAAGGTAGATCTATAAGAATGGTCAAAATTGGCTCTGGTAAAACTACTTTAATGCTTTGGAGTCAAATGCATGGAGATGAGCCTACCGCAACAGCAGCGATATTTGATTTATTAAATTTCTTTGAAAGTGATGAGTCTATGGCTAAACATTTACTCAATAAGTTAAATATTGTTTTCATCCCTGTTGTTAATCCCGATGGTTTAGAAGTATTTACTCGCAGAAACGCACAAAAAATAGACATCAATAGAGATTTAATCTCTCTTCAAAGCCCAGAAGCTAGAATTTTAAAAAACGCATTTGAGAATATTAAACCAGATTTTGCATTCAACCTTCATGACCAAAGTTCTTTGCACTGTACCCCTGCTCAAATCCCCGTAGGGATTTCATTATTAGCACCAGCCTCTGATAATAAATTAAGTGTGACCTGGAACCGCGAACAAGCCATGAAAATTATTGGAGGAATGAATCATTTACTTCAAAAATTAATTCCAAATCAAGTTGCAAGGTTTAAAGATGACTACGAGTCAAGAGCCTTTGGAGATCATTTTCAAAAATATTGCCCTACAATTTTGGTTGAGTCCGGCTTTTTAGCTCACGATTTCGAGAAGCAAGAAATCAGGAAACTAAATTTTCATGTATTGCTTGAAGCATTTTATAGTATTTCGCGAAATTCTTATCAGGAAATAGATTTGATGAATTATTTAATGATTCCTTTTCAAAGTCAAAACTTATTACATCTTAAAATATGTAATTGTACGATCTCTGTTGGGGAGAAAATTTTTCAGGTTGATTTAGGATTAAATTATACTGAAAGCCTTAGAAAAGAGAATCGAGTTTTAGAAAAAAGTTTTGAATTGGTAGAGATTGGAGATTTAAGCACCCTGGAAGCTTATGAAAATATTGATGCATCAAACTTATCAGTCCGAACAAGCTTTTCTCTCAATAATCTTGCTGATATTGTCATAATGAATAAGGAAGAAGAAATTATTCATCAATGGAAATCAGGAATAAGAGTTTGATTTTTATTAAATCTTTATAACCTTTAGAGAAATTTAAATCACATGGCTTTAAACTACGTTTGGATTGCCTTTTTCTTAGTTTCATTTGTTGTTGCATTAATCAAATTAATCTTCTTTCAGGATTATGCGATTTTCCAAACTATGGTGAACAGCACCTTTGACATGTCAAAAACGGCTGCTGAGCTATCTTTAGGCTTGGTGGGCATCATGACCTTTTGGTTGGGTATTATGAAGATTGGTGAAAAAGGAGGAATGATTCAGATTTTTGCAAAAATAGTCGGCCCATTCTTCAATAAAATATTTCCTGAAATCCCTAAAAATCATCCTGCATTTGGCTCAATTTTGATGAATTTCTCGGCTAATATGTTAGGACTAGATAACGCAGCTACTCCTCTTGGTCTAAAAGCCATGAAAGAGTTGCAGGAATTGAATCCTAATAAAGAAACAGCATCAAATGCGCAGATTATGTTTTTGGTACTAAACGCGTCAAGTTTAGTCTTGATTCCTACGAGTATTATGGCATTTAGAAAAGCCTCTGGAGCAGTTAATCCTTCTGATATTTTTGTTCCTTGTATGCTTGCTACTTTTTTTTCCACTTTAGTGGGATTAATAGTTACCTCTATCTATCAAAAAATAAATCTATTTCAAAAGACTATCCTACTTTATCTTGGAGCGATAGCTGTTTTTATATTTGGTTTGCTTTATTATTTCACCACCATTTCTCAGGAGCAAATAGAATTAGTGTCTAATGTTTTCGGGAACACTTTATTATTTACCATCATCATCTCTTTCATCACTCTGGCCCTATTTAGAAAGGTAAATGTATTCGAAACGTTTATTGATGGTGCTAAAGAAGGTTTTGATGTTGCCATAAAAATCATTCCTTATTTAGTGGGTTTATTGGTAGCAATTGGTGTTTTGAGAGGTTCAGGAGTTTTAGATTTCTTAACCCAAGGAATTGGAAGTTTATTTGCGCTATTAGGAATGGATACTTCTTTTGTACCTGCTTTACCTGTTGCATTTATGAAACCTTTAAGTGGTGGTGGTGCAAGAGGATTAATGGTAGAATTGATGAAGAATAGTGGCGCAGACAGTTTTCCATCTAGGGTGGCTTGTGTCATTCAAGGCTCAACAGAAACTACATTTTATGTATTAGCAGTTTATTTTGGATCAGTTTCTATAAAAAAGACGCGGCATGCATTACCAGCAGCGTTATTAGCTGAGTTAGCAGGGATTATCGCTGCTATCATCATCTCTTATATATTTTTTAAATAACACACTAATGAATCATAAAATAATTGCTTTTATGGTGCATTAGGGTAAAACTAAAATAGTGCTTTTTATAAAAATAAATAAGATAACTTTCTAAAATAGAGTTAATTAAAATGAATACGACCTTAAGATTATATATACCCTTACCATCTGAACCACCCGCTCTTAAATAACTTTTCTATCTACTTATTATAGATTTGACATTAATTTTATGCTTAACTTGTATCCATCAAACAATTTTCTGAAACAAATCTTAATTTCTAAAATTAAATTCAATAAAATGAAAAAAGTATTTTTTCTATTTCTCGCTATTTGGACTATTGAAGCCCACGCTCAAAAAAATTTAACTCCAGAAATGCTTTGGAAATTGGGTCGAGTTGGCGGCGAAACCATTACTCCAAATCAAAAAAATATAATTTATGGTGTTTCTTACTATAATCAGGAAATTAATAAGACTGAAAGAAATTTATATACTATCCCTTTAACAGGTGGAACGGCGAAACAAATTACAAAAGCTACCGGAGGAGAATCTGTAGTCAGCATCAACCAAAAAACTGGAGCAATTATTTACAGTTACAAAGGCCAATTATGGACGATGGATGAAAATGGTTTAAATCCTAAACAACTAACCTCTTACGCTGATGGTTTAGAAAATGTAAGGATCTCTCCAGATGCTAAACATATTCTTTTTACGAAAGATGTTTCTATCATTAAAAACATCGCTAACGAAAAATATAAAGACTTACCAAAATCCAATGCATACATCTTTACAGATTTAAGTTATAGACATTGGGATACTTGGGAAGATGGGAAATTTTCACATGTATTTGTTGCCGACTACGCCAATGGAAAAATCAGCAATGCCGTCGACATCATGAAAGACGAACCTTACGACACTCCTCAAAAAGCTTTTGGTGGTTTAGAAGATGTGATTTGGTCTCCAGACAGTAAAGCTATTCTATATGTTTCTAAAAAGAAATATGGAAAAGATTATGCGCTAAGTACCAATACCGATTTATATCATTATGATTTACTAAACAAACTTACTTTAAATCTAACAGATGGTATGGTGGGCTACGATACGCAACCAGCATACAATAAAGATGGCTCTCGTTTAGCTTGGACAAGTATGTCAGAAGATGGTTATGAATCGGATAAAAGTGATATCAGAGTTTATGACTATAAATTAAACCAATGCTATAATTTAACAAAAGATTGGGACGAGACCGTTAATAGTTTTGTTTGGAGTAATGATTACAGCAAAATCTATTTCTTAGCTTATGATAATGGAACCGAGCAACTTTATGAAATCTCTCTTGAAAAAGATTTAGCTAAAAACTCAGTAAATAACATCAAAGAAGTCACTAAAGGTCGTTGGGATATCAATGGAATTATAGGACAGGCTGGAAATACGATGGTTGTTTCTAGAACTGATATGAACCATGCAGCTGAACTTTTTAAGGTTGATTTAAATAGTGGAGAAGTTTCTCCACTAACGACTGTAAACAAGACTGCTTATGCAGGAATTGCCATGAGTGAAATTGAGGCAAAAACCATTAAAACTACCGATGGAAAAGACATGCTCACTTGGGTGATTTATCCTCCTGGATTTGATCCATCAAAAAAATATCCCACCCTTTTATATTGTCAAGGAGGTCCGCAATCTGCCCTTTCCCAGTTTTATTCATTACGTTGGAATTTTCAGTTAATGGCTGCTCAAGGTTATATTGTTGTAGCACCAAACCGCAGAGGAATGCCAGGACATGGTATGGAATGGAATAGAGAAATCAGTGGAGATTGGGGTGGTCAAGCGATTAAGGATTATTTATCAGCAATAGATGAAGTTTCAAAAGAACCTTATGTAGATAAAAATAGATTAGGCTGTGTTGGCGCAAGCTATGGTGGATATTCTGTTTACATGCTAGCCGGTATTCATGAGAATAGGTTTAAAACTTTTATTGCTCATGATGGCTTATTTGACTTGAGAAGCTGGTATGGTACAACAGAAGAGTTATTTTTTGCTAATAAAGATATTGGTGGAAACTATTGGAATGCAAATTCATCAAAATCATATAAAGATTTTAATCCTGTTGAATTTGTAAAAAATTGGAATACGCCAATTATGATTGTACAAGGTGGAATTGATTACCGAGTTCCTGTTGAACAAGGTTTAGAAGCTTTTCAAGCTGCACAACTAAAAGGCATTAAAAGTAAACTTTTGTATTTTCCCGAAGAAAATCATTGGGTTTTAAACGGTCAGAATGCGTTGGTTTGGCAAAGAGAATTCTTTGATTGGTTAAAAGAAACTTTATAAAGTGTCTTTTTGAACGATTCAGATAAAATATCTTTAAAAGCTGCCATCTCAATTGGAATTGGCGGAATGGTTGGCGGTGGTATTTTCGCTGTATTAGGATTAGCAGTATCATTAGGAAAAGGAGGAACTCCCTTTTCCTTTTTAATTGCTGGTATTATCGCATTGCTTACCTCTTATAGTTATGCCAAATTATCTGTTGCTTTGCCAGATAAAGGTGGTACCGTAAAATTCATCAATACTGGTTTTGGTAAAGGAGTTTTTAGTGGTGGAATAAATAACTTATTATGGGTAAGTTATATCATCATGCTTTCGCTTTATGCTTCTGCATTTGGATCATACGCTCCTAACTTGTGGGAAATTACTGGTAATACAAATATTGATAACCATATATATTTGAGTGCCATAATTATCCTAGCTACAGCTATCAATTATTATAGCATTAAAGTTGTTGGTAAAATAGAATCTTACGCAGTTATCATCAAATTAATCATTCTCTTCGCTTTTGTGTTTATTGGTGCTTATGGGCTTTTTGGAAATAAAAATTTAAGTCAGCTTTCAATAAGTAACTGGGAAGCCCCACTTCAATTGATTACCGCGGGGATGGTGATATTTGTAGCTTACGAGGGCTTTGAGCTCATAGCCAATGCCGCTCCAAACATAGAGAATCCTAAAAAAAATATCCCAAGAGCTTATTTTACAGCAGTAATTATTGTGATTATTCTGTACATCGTCATCGCCATCATTACTATTGGTTCATTACCTTTCGCCGAAATCGCTAAAGCGCAAGATTATGTTTTAGCTGAGGCCGCAAAACCAATGCTTGGTCAGTTAGGGTTTAGTGTGATTACTATTGCAGCGCTTATTTCGACATTCTCTGCCATTAATGCTACACTTTATGGTGGCAGTAGAGTAAGTTATGAAATTTCTGAAGATGATGAATTACCGCATTCATTAACAGGGATTTTTTGGAATCAACCAATTGGTTTAATGATTACGGCAATCGCAACCTTATTAATCGCAAATACGCTTAATTTAAAAAGTATCTCTACCGCAGGTAGTGTAGGCTTTTTAATGATTTTTGCTATGGTAAATTTGGTAGCATTTAAAAACCATAAAGATTATAATGCTAATAAATTTATTACCATTACAGGAAGTTTACTCTGCTTTTTAGCCATGATTGTTTTGATTATTCAACAATTCAAAACAAATTCGACTGGGATTATTATTTCATTAAGTATTGTTATTCTTTGTTTTATAGTCGAAATTATCTATAAAAAAAGAAAAAAGATTTTATAAAAGCGTTTTTATAAAGGTATTTCCGATTTTCAAAAGTTCTTTTTGAGTAACTTCATCTTGACCCACTTGATGTTTTAATAACAGCGACTCATTAATCTTTATAAATCCATTGGTTAACTTTACGATAATGATATCATCACTGTAATGGAAATGTTCTATGTAAGCTCCCAAGTCAGTTTGTAAAGCTTTAACTCTTCTAATTAGATAAATAAGATCGTTTTTCTGAGCATCAGAATTAATATCTACTATTGCCATTTTATAAAAATAATCTTCAATAAAAAGGAGAATTAACAGTTATGTCCTTTAGATTTAATATTCAAACTTTGAAAGTTAACATTAATTTAACATTAAATTTATAATTTTTTAAATTAATTAGGTTTTTACCTTTATTTAACGTTCGAAATTAGTTGTTAATCATTTTTTAGTTTAGTTTTGCTTCGTGAAGTTTTTTAAACATAGTGCAATACTGTTTCTATCGCTGATGGTTTTCATCACCTCCTCAGGGTTAACAGTTAATTTGCATTACTGCGCTGGAAAATTAGAACAAATAAGTCTCCAGAAAGATCAAAAAGATTGTTTGATGAAGATTAATACAGTTAGTAAAAACTGTGAAAGTAAAACTTCAAATATTAAATCTCATTCAAGCTGTTGTCAAAATCATCAAATTATTGCCAAAGCAGATTCTAAAATAACAAAAGCTAAAGAAGATAACATTCTTGTTAAGTCTTACTCAGCTGTAAAAACTTATTTTGTATCTCTTTTTTCATTCAATTATGAAGATGAAGATAATGCTGATG
>JAHJVW010000041.1 GCA_018828585.1 Bacteroidota bacterium | reverse complement strand
GAAATTTACTTTATATTTAATTTATTAATTATTTTAAAAACAATGAAGATGAAAAATGCAGTCATTTCAGGAATAATTATTGGTTTAGTATCTGCTTTGTGGATCGTTTTAATGCAATCAGTCGGCTATAATCCTCAAAATGTGGAAGAATCTAGCAATAGCTGGGTAGAATATACTTCCATACTTATCCCATTCATTGGGCTTTATTTTGGGATAAGAGGCTACAGAAAAGAACTTGGTGGAAAACTTAGTTTTTTCGAAGGTATTTTCGAAGGTTTTAAAATTTTAGCAATAGGAGGTCTTCTAGCTGCAGCTGCAAGCTTTATTTATATTTCCATTTTCGCTCAAGATCTTACTGTTGATTATATGGAGAGAATATTTGGCGCTATGGTGTTAGGTTTACTTTTTACTTTAGTAAATGCCCTATTATTAATGAATACCCCAAAGCAGCTTTAAGTGACAATTAATTCAAAAAAAATACCGTTAGAGTTACTCTTCTTTACTTCTGCGTTAATTACACTCTTTTTTATGAATATAGGCGCTAATCATTCTAGCTTATGCCCTTTTGCCTATTTTGGTTTTAAACATTGCCCTGGATGTGGTTTGGGACATTCTTTATATTACTTCATGCATTTTGAATTTTCAAAATCATGGCAAGTTCATCCGGTAGGTATTTTTGCTTTTTTTGTAATAATTCATAGAATTTATACTCTAACAATAAAAACCTTTAAACCATGACAGATCAATACTTATACAACTTATCAAATATCACTACCGAAGAAATTATGTTCATTAAACAAATAACTGAAGGACTAAATGAAGATGAAAAAAAACATTTCATGATGATATACAGTGGAAAAAGAAGAGATCCACAACACATTATGTTTTTCGCTTTACTTGGCTTTTTTGGAGTGGCTGGCGTACAAAGATTTGCAACTAATCAGATAGGAATGGGTATTCTTTATTTTTTAACTGCTGGGCTTTGTTTAGTTGGAACCATAATAGATTTGATCAATTACAAAGATATAGCCAATGAGTTTAATCATCAAATGGCGTTAGAAAGCAGACAATTTCTAACACTGATGAATTAATCTATTGATGAATCATCTTATTAATTTCTTTAATTGTTTCATCTAAAGATTTAGATTCTGATTCCATCAAATTTAAGTATTCCTTATTGTTACCCTCTTCCTTAATCAGGAAAATTAAGCCTAAAATATTGGCTAAATGTTTCCTAACATTATGAGAATTAAAATATGCTAAGTCTTTTAATTTTTTGTTTTTTTCGAGGATTGTAGCAGTCCTTTTTTCTATGCTCTGCTCTAAATTTTGGTTCTGCTTTTGAATAATTTCATTAGCTATGTTTAGCTTAGTATAAGCTCTATTTCTACTTCTAAAACTGAACATCGCTATAATCGCGAGTGTGATAGAAATGGTAATTCCGATAACTAAGATAATAAGAATGGTGTTTTGTTTAGAAAGTTCACTTTGTTTGATTTCGGATTCTAAACGTAACTGATCATTTTCACTATCCTTTTGCTCATTAATAATTTTATTTAATGAGTTCAAAATTTGACCTGATGTTTGAAAGCCTAATAAAGAGTCTTTTAGACTAGTGCTCTTATTCAGATAAGATATACTATTCTTTAATTCATTTTTTTGATATGCCACATCACTCAAGCCTTTATAAACACGTATCAATTCTAATCTTGCGTTAGATTTCTTGGCTATTTCTAATGCCTGTTCAAGTAATTTCTCACTTTCATTAAAATCTGATCTTGCAATAGCTATTTCTGATAATCCAAATAATGTATTAATCTTTTGATCTGGCTCTGTATCCTCTATATTTAACACCTTTTTAAATGAATAAAAAGCAGAGTCTAAATTTCCTTGTTTTAAATAAATTTTACCTAGTTTATTATAAAAATAACCATCATCAAATGCGCCAACCGTATGATTAGAGGTTTTTTTAGCTTCATATAAGTGAGATAGCGCATTTTTATAATCCGCTCTATACAAATAGACTTCTGACATCAAACTCAACGAGATAGCCATTGAATTTTTATTATTGTATTTTTTGTTTACCCGATAAGCTCTGTTTATGTATTTTATTCCTGTAGTATCGTCACCTATTTTAATCAAAGTTTCTCCAATATTGTTTAAGTTCTTAGCTGTTTCGGCTTCTATGCCGCTTTTTTCATTTTCTTTTAGGGCAGCTAAATAATTAATTAATGCTAAATCTAGCTTACCAATTGTGGCATAGGTAAGTCCTAAAAAATTATATGATTTGGCAATTCCAATTTTATAATCAATTTTTTTAGCAAGTCTTAGCGCACTATCAGCGTATAAAAAACTTTTCTTAAAATCAACGTATTGGTACGAGTAAGAAAGCTTACCCATCAGTCTAACTCTTATTGAATCATTTTTTTCTTCCCCTAGATCTTTAACTGTCCTTTTAATTAAGGAATCAATAGAATTGTTTAACTGCTGGGCATTTGCTTTATTAACCAACAATAAAAAAAATAATAAAAGTAATTTACCAGTCTTAATCATTACAGCCATACCAAATAACACCTATTGTTATTTAAATGTAAAATAACAAAATGTAGCTGAGCTTTATCTTATTTTAGATTCTTTTTTTGATGACCAATCAATTATATTAATTTTATCCCATGATCATCGCTGAACTTACTTCCTATTTAGAAGAAATTGCCCCATTAAATTATCAAGAGAATTATGATAATGCTGGATTAATTGTAGGATCTTCTGATAGAGAAATTAAAAAAGCGTTAATCAGCTTAGACTGTACAGAAGCTATTGTTGATGAGGCGATTCAGCAAAACTGTGATATCATTATTTCTCATCATCCTATTGTTTTTAAAGGCCTTAAGAAATTAAATGGCAACAATTACGTGGAGCGTGTAATTATAAAAGCTATTGAAAACAAAATTGCTATTTACGCTATTCATACTAATTTAGATAGCGTTTTATCTGGTGTAAATGCGAAAATATGCGAAAAAATCGGTCTTCAAAATTGTCAGGTTTTATCTCCAAAGTCAGGTTTATTAAAAAAACTAGTATTTTTTGTTCCTTTAGCTAAAGCCGATGAAGTAAAAACCGCAATATTTAATGCAGGAGCAGGTAACATTGGAAATTACAGCGAATGTAGCTTTAGTATAAATGGCTTTGGAACTTTTAAAGGAAACGAAAGCTCAAATCCTTTTGTTGGCATCAAAAATGAACTTCATCAAGAAAACGAAACGCGTATTGAAGTAATTTATCCGGCAATAGCCGAAAGAAAAATTTTATCTGCTTTGTTAGCTTCTCATCCTTACGAAGAAGTAGCTCATGATATTTATTCTTTAGATAATTCTTTGCAGGATGTGGGTTCTGGAATGGTAGGCGAGTTAGAAAATGAAATGGATGGTATCGATTTTCTTCATTTATTGAAGAAAAATATGGGTCTGATTGTAATTAGACATACCGAAATTCTGAATAAGAAAATAAAACGAATTGCTGTTTGCGGCGGGTCGGGGAGTTTTTTATTAAAAAAAGCTATTCAGGCTAAAGCCGATGTTTTTGTAACTGCCGATTTTAAATACCATGAGTTTTTTGATGCTGATAGAAAAATACTAATTGCAGATATTGGACATTTTGAAAGTGAGCAATTTACGCAAGAATTACTATTGCAATTTATTACAAAAAAATTTCCTAACTTTGCGGTCCGTTTAACTGAAAATAATACAAACCCAATAAAATATTTGTCTTAATGGAACAAACCGTAGAACAAAAGCTAGAAGCTTTATACGAGCTACAAACCATCCACACTAAAATTGACAAAATCCGTCAAACTCGTGGAGAGCTTCCAATGGAAGTGGCCGATTTAGAAGATGATGTTGCCGGACTAGAAACCCGTATCCAAAAAATCAAAACCGAACTTGATGATTTGGAAGATTCGATTGTGAATCGTAAAAACATGATTAAAGAATCTTTAGCTTTAGTCAAGAAATATGAAACTCAACAAAACAACGTAAAAAATAACCGCGAATTTGATGCTATTTCGAAAGAAATAGAAATCCAAGGTTTAGATGTTCAAGTTTCTGAAAAGAAAATAAAAGAACTTCAGTTCGAAATCAATAACAAAACTGAAGTTTATGATAAAGCTTTAGCTGATTTAGAAGACAGAAAAAAAGATCTTGAAATTAAAAAAGCTGAACTTGAAAACATTACTTCAGAAACTCAAAAAGAAGAAGGGGTATTAGTTGCAGAAGCTAATAAAGCTGAGGTAAAAATAGAAGACCGTTTAAAAATCGCCTACAATCGTTTAAGAGGAAACTTCAAAAATGGGTTGGCAGTGGTTACTATTGAGCGTGATTCATGCTCAGGTTGTTTCAATCAAATTCCACCTCAACGTCAATCAGATATTCGCCAACGTAAGAAAATTATTGTTTGCGAGCATTGTGGTAGAATCTTAGTTGATGAAACTATGGCAGAAGAAATAAAAGGCGAGACTACGGTTTAATCTTTGGTATTTTAATTGTACATAAAAAAACATCTCTGAAAATTCAGAGATGTTTTTTCTTTTTAAAGCAAAATTTAACACATGTCATTCAAAAAAATTATAGCTTTTATTTTATTTTTTATTGTTCAACTTCAAGCTAAAGCTAATTTTGACTTTAATGAAAATTGTAAAAATGCTTATGAAGCTATATATGATTTAAGATTAGATGATGCCCGAAAAATTATTCAATTAGAGAAAAATCAAAATTCAGAAAATGGAATTACTGTTTTATTAGATAATTATATTGATTTCTTTTCTCTTATATCATCTGGTAAATTAGCTGACTATAATCGTTTAAAAGATTTAAAAGGGCAACGTATATCCTTATTAGAAAAACAAGATAAAAATTCTCCTTATTACCTCTTTTGCCAAGCTGAAGTAACCTTACAATGGGGTTTGATTAAAGGTAGGTTTCAGGATTTTCTTTCATCTGGTTTAGATATAAAAAGAGCAAGATCTCTTCTTTTAGAAAACTCAAGAAAATATCCGAATTTTCCTTTAAACAAGAAAAGCCTAGCTCTAATTGATGTGATTTTAGGAGCGGCTCCATCTAATGTGAGAGGTTTATTAAATACTTTCGGTTTTAGTGGTAGCGTAGAAAATGGAAGCCGAGATTTGGAGCATTTGTTTTATTCCCTATCGAAAACACCATACGATTTTTATAAAAGTGAAGTGGCATTTTTCCTCTGCTACATACAAACTGACATTGTAAATAATGGCTTGAGCTATCAAAAATTAATAACTTTTAGTAATAGTTTAGGGAACAGTAGTTTGTTAAAAATCTATATTCAAGGTTATTTAGCTGGTAAAATGGCTCATAATGATGATGCTATTGAGATCTTACAAAGGAGACCCACAAAAGATGGATATATCAATTTTCCAGCAATAAATTATTTGCTGGGTAATGCCAAACTAAACCGAATGGATTCTGATGCTAATATCTATTTAGCAAGGTATTTAAAGGATTATGAAGGCATTAATTATGTTAAAGATGCTTACATGAAACTGGCTTATTATTACCTTTTACGAGGTGATAAAAGTAAATATTTAGCCTTTGCAAGGCTTGTGAAAACACAGGGTACTGTTTATGATGAAAAGGATAAAGAAGCATTAAAAGAGTCTAACGAAACTAATCCTGATATTGATTTATTAAAAGCCCGCTTTTATTTTGATGGGGGTTATTACAGCAAAGCTTTAGCGGTTTTAAATAGTAAAAGCCCTAATGAACTTCAACCACAAAAAAATCAATTAGAATATTATTACAGATTAGGAAGGGTATATGATGAAATGGGCAATGATAATACCGCGATATCTAACTATAATAAAGCCATTAGTTTAGGGAAAAATACCTCATATTATTTTGCCTCAAATGCGGCTTTAAACGTTGGGAAAATCTATGAGCATCAGAATAATAAAGCAAAGGCCGTTGCATATTATAATCTAGCTGTTTCTATGAAAAATCATGAATATGAGAATAGTATAGAAACAAAAGCAAAAGATGGACTAAGACGTTTAAGCAATTAATTTTCAGCTTTCATCTGTAAATCTAAATTGCTTTTTAATTGCATTTTTGTGATGTTGATTTACTTTCTCTTTTAAACTTTCGAAATCAAAATCATGATTGGTGCCACAGTCTAGCATATCAAAATAAACGGTTGGCTTTATGCTTTCAAAATATTCAGTAAGTGTTGAACACCAAATTAATTGGCAATCTCCTTTAATTTTCGGAATGATGTTGGCAATTCCTTCCTTAAATTTAATTTCTCTAATATGGGAGGATTCCAGATTTCCTTGGGGATACATGAGTAGTAAATTTCCAGGCTCGTTTAAAGATTCAGCCGCATAATTCAAACTCTTTTCTATAGCTCCAATTCCTGGCGAAATGGAGAAACAGCCAACATATTTTAACCATTTATTCATCTCCATCTGTTTTTTCATTACCATGATTTTAATGCTTGTCAATGGCTGCCTTTTATCAATGGCTTGACGAATCAGATAAAATGCTAAAGGTCCATCCCAAAAACTAAAATGGTTGCACATCAACAAATAAGAATGATTGGGTTTGATTTCTATTTGATTAATGATGAGTTTATTGAATTTTCTTCTCATATACCAATTGAATATCATAGCTCCAATTTTAAAAAGGCGAGTTGGAAAAGGCTTATCTTTAATCATATTAAAACTTTAGATAAAGCATCTGCAAAATTTTTATTGATGATTTCATGATTCTCTTCTAACACCATTATTTTGGCAGTATTCAGCTTTCCTAAAAAAGAATCGCCGATTTTAGGCGGGTACATCATGTCTCTTTTGCCAAATATAAAAATAGATTTGATAGCATGTTCCTTTAGTGCTTTCAGCAATTTATTTTCATCCGTAACCAGAAACCTCAGATAAATGAAGCAAGCATAAAAACTGAAACGTAATTCTTGAGTGCCAATTTCTTTCATCAAAATATTGTACCCAATGTCATCAACAAATCTAAATTTACGACTCCATTTCAACATCCCAATCAGGGCTTTCTCACTCAATACCAATTTCTCCAATATTTTATTTCCTGATTTATACTGACTGAAAAAAGTCACCAATTTCCCAGGATTTAAAATTGAGGGCGCAATAGCAATGAATTCGTCGATTCTTTCGGGCATTTCTTCCGCAATGGCGGTGGCATAATGGGTCCCCATGGAGTAGGAAAGCACTGAAAATCTATTAACTTTTTCATTTTTGCAGAAATCTGATATGAAAGTGGCCAATTCTTTTTTAGTGATTCCTTTTTTTACAGTTGATAAACTCTGATCTTTCAGTTTGGTCTCTTTATGGAAGAACAAATCGAAACCATAAAAAGTGTATTTTTCACCGAGCTGATCCTCCAGAATTTTAAACTGCTTGCCATGCATCCCATACCCATGAAAACACAACATTACATGTTCTCCTTTACCAAATTTATAATAACTTAGTGAGGCCAATGGATGATCAAAGTGATGATGAGTCATATATTAAAGTTTGACTAAAGCCACAGCCCAAACATAATCTCCATCATGTGAAATACTCAAACTAATATGATAGGCGTTGTTATCATGATGGATTTTAACTTCAGGTTTTCCAGCAATTTTTTCTCTTAAAATCTCTAATTTTTTCCAACCTAAACTTTGCGGATTAATTTGTTTAATGGCTTTATAAACGGCTTCCTTTGCCGCCCAAGTGGAGGCATAACGTAAAACAGATTCATCAAAAGAATCGCAATAAGCTTGTTCCGCTTCTGTATAAACTTTTTTCTTAAATAGTTCAGTGAAAGATTTATGAAAATCAGGAAGAAAAACAAGGTCGTTCCCTATTGCGAATTGCTCTCCTGCGATGGTTTCCCGGACAGTATGGAGTAATTTATTCTCCATCATCTGAAACGCCCATCACGTTGAAACCGCCATCTACAAAATGAATATTTCCCGTCACTTTTTTAGAAAGGTCAGAGAAATAATAGAGCGCTGCATCCCCCACATCATTTGCAGTGATGTTGCCCAGTGGTGCAGTAAATTTTCCAATTTTTCTTAATGTTCTTACTCCGTTTATCCCTCCAGAGGAGGTAGTCATGACTAAACCAGCAGAAATGGCATTCACCCTGATTTGTTCCTCACGGAAATGACTTGCCAAGTACAAAACAATATTCTCTAACGCCGCTTTATTGATGCCCATGCCAGCATAGCCAGGGAAAACTCTTTGCGACGCATTATAAGTTAGCGTGAGCACCGAAGCATTTTTCACTAAATAAGGTTTAGCAACCCGACAAATCCTTAGTAAAGAATAAGCGCTGATGTTAAAGGCGTCCATCAAATCCTCAAAAGGAATATCTAAGTAAGATGGTGCAGCATCATCGCTACCTGGTAAACTGTAACACATTACTTGCTGACTGCCATAAGCCACACCATGTAAAACGTAATTTATTGGGCCTAATTCATCATGAATATTTTGAATGAAAGCAGTAATTTGAGCTTCTTCTCTCACATCAACGTCTGCAGATAATCTGGTTTCCATTCCAGCTTTCTCCATCAAATACAACACCTCGTCTTTAGTGTCCATAACATAAGACAAAGCCACTTTACATCCTGATTTTTGAAGTTTTAAAGCGATATTCCAAGCGATAGAACTTTCATTCCTCACGCCAAATACGATAGCTACTTTGTTGTTGTTATCAATCATTTATGTACCTTTTGAAATAGAAATGGCACTATTGGTTCCACCGAAACCGTAATTTAGGCAAGCAATTTTATTGATCTCTTTACTAAAACTTTCCTGTGGCATTAACTCCCTAAAAGCAGCTAAAGGTTCTTTTGGACCTTGCCAATTAGCTGTCTTTTGGAAATTCTCTAACTCAGGGTTTAAGTTATTGGAGTTGAGGCATGGTAAAACTTTTTGATTCTCTAGCATCAACAATGCAGTAATAAACTCTACTGAACCCGCTGCCCCCAACATGTGCCCGAATTGAGATTTTGGAGCTGAAATATGATAGTCCTTCTTTCCCAAAGTATCTACCACACTCAATAATTCAATGGCATCACCAGCTGGGGTTGATGTTCCGTGAACTTTAACCACATCAGGTTTTCTATTGTCGTTTGTTAGTAAACCTTTCCATAATCTTTGTTGCCCAGCAAAAGATGGATAGAACATATCGCCATCTCCGTCAGAATTGTTAAAATAATCATCTATCACCCCTAATATTTTCGCTCCTCTGGCTTTAGCCGATGCATATTCTTCTAAAGCTATTATTCCAGCACCGAAAGAACATACAAATCCATTACGATTCATGTCAAAGGGACGGGAACTCTCCTCTGGACTAAAACCACGGCTTAATACCTGCATGGCATCGAAACCAATAAAAGTTTCCAAAGAGGTTCCTTCTACACCACCTGCAATCACACGATCTTGTATACCAAATTTGATGAGCCGAAAAGCATAGCCAATGTTTCCCAAACCCGTTGCGCAGGCCGAGCCTATAGACTCACATACTCCCTTACTTTTTATCAAACAAGATACGTTCGCTGCATCACGGTAAACCATAGCCCTATCCACGGCATGGGAACCTACTAAACGAGTTTTTACCCCCATTTCAAAGAAATTATGCCATGCATGTCTTAAAACTTCATGACCTGCTCCTCCTGAGCCAATTACTACTCCAGTTTGCTGAGATTGAGTTTCACTATCTTCCCAGCCTGCCATTTTTATAGCATCCATAGCGCCTAGCATTGCCCAGATGCTGCCTACATCTGCAGTAGCCAAATTTCCGGGCTGTATGCGGTTTAGCTTATCCACGTAAGTTTCGGGGTAATTTTCTAAAAGTGATGATGGAATAATCTCTAAATCCATCTCTTCTTCAGTGATGAAGCCGGATACTGTGGAACGTATTTTCTTTTCAAAAATACTGGCTTTATCCCAACTCCGGATTAAGCTTTGATTGGAGAAAAGTTTCTGATTAAAATCATCCAAGTTTTTACAGGTTGGGAATGCTCCGCCCATGCCAACAACAGCAACTTTTCTTCCAGATACCTGCATATTAACTTCGTTCTTTGGTAGCAATAATCAAATCAACAATGTCCTTTATCTTAGATCCTAAATCATCAATATCATCGTCATCAAACTCCACCCCAAATTTTTGCTCTGCCTTAGCAGCGATGTTAATCATCTCTGTAGACGGAGTGTTCAAATCTGAAATGAAATCAGTCTCTTCCGTTACATTCTTCAATTTTTCAGGATTGATGGTCCTTACAGTTCCTAAAATTTCTACCAAACCATCAATTATTTCTTGTCTTTCCATACTTCTTAATTAACTATATATAATTTAGCCTTTCAATATTTGATCTTAAGCTTTATCAAATAGGTCTTTTTTTAATGCTCTGCCAGTGATATCAAATAACTCTGCTACTAATTTGAAATTGTTATTTAATTGATAGGATGATATTTCATCTTGATTAAAGTTTCTAAAATAAGCATCTAAATCTAGATCTCTTGGTATTTTATAAATTCTTCCGTCGCAAACCATCTGTCTGAATTTATAGAATTTAATGATACCAATGCTGATAAATGTCTCATCTTGCTCCAAATAATGATGAAAATTCACATTGCCAATACTGATAAAAGCGGGGATAAATTTATCTTTAAGATCTATTGGGCTACAATTCTGTTTTTTACATTCATTAAACGTTCCGCAGGAGACAATGGTAGCCTGTGCAAAAGCCTCTACTTGGTCAACTCCTCTGAAGAGACCAAAATGGTCATATACATCTCTGGCTTTTGGCGTGTAGCTGGCTACTATTCCAAAATTGGGCTGATGCCAATGGAAAGCATCTAACAATAATTTTGTAGGTCCGTGAAGTAGCATATTCTTAGGTTCAATACCTAGCAAATTCTCCATTAAATTATTCCTCCATTAATTTTAATGTCACTTCCGTTGATATATGCCGCTTTTTCTGATAGTAAAAACGCGATGGTCTCTGCAATTTCTTCTACTTTTCCAAAACGTTGCGATGGAATCATCTTTAGGTATTTCTCTTTCTCCGTTTCCGGTATTTTATCCGTCATGTCTGAAGATAAGAAACCTGGCGAAATGCTCAAAACCCTTATTTCATGGTCGTTATTGAGCATGCCTGCTTCTTTTGCCAAAGATTTAGAAAATGCGACTAAACCCGCTTTTGTTGCAGCATAAATAGATTGAAAAGCATTGCCTGTTTCGCCAACTACAGAACTTACATTGATAATGACTCCTTTTTTATTCAATCCAAAAATCTTCATTGCTGTTTTGCAGATGAGCATTGGTGTTTTCAAATTTATCTGTAGCATCATGTCAATGTCTTTCTCCGGCTGAAAAGTCAATGGCTTATCGAAAGTAACTCCCGCATTATTAATGATGCCATAAAGATGATCTCCATTTTTTTTTAGTTCCTTACAAAAATTGGCAACCTGCTCTTTATCGGAGAAATCAGCGCATAAAAGTTGCGAATTTGGAGGGATCTCAGTGAAGCTTTCTTCCCTTGTAGCGTGTAATATTAAATCATATTCTTGATAAATTCTTTTAGCTATCGCCAATCCTAATCCTCTGCTTGCACCCGTAATCAATACTTTTTTTTTCTTCATGAAGATTTGCCTCTATCAAAAATTGATTAAACTCAAAAGTAAAAAAAATAGAGTTAAGGAAAACACAATTAAAAAGATGTTTATCACAAAAAAGGTGTCAATTTAAAATAGTGCTAGTTCAAAAGTATATAAGCAAGGGTTAAGAATCCACCTTCACTCATTTGCAATATGGAGTAGCAATTACAACTAGTACTCTCTAAAATAATTAGATAAAAACTTTGTAAGCTACACCACAGACGATGAGCTTTTAAACTATCTGGGTATTCTATAAATACTTTTCTGATTTATACGTAATTATGAATCTAAAATCGTAAGTTTGCGTCCCTTTTCGAGTAAGAGGGGTATTGCAAACTTTAATGTATTAAAAAATGGCAACTAAAATTAGATTACAAAGACACGGTAAAAAAGGAAGACCTTTTTATTACATCGTGGTAGCGGATGCAAGATCTCCAAGAGATGGTAAATTCATCGAAAGATTAGGATCTTACAACCCAAACACTAACCCTGCAACTATCGACTTAAACTTCGATAAAGCTGTAGATTGGGTAAGTACAGGAGCAACTCCAACTGACACAGCAAAAGCAATTCTTTCTTATAAAGGTGTGCTTTACAAGAACCATTTAAATGGTGGTGTTACTAAAGGTGCTTTAACTCAAGAACAAGCTGAAGCTAAATTTACTGCTTGGTTAGAAAGTAAAGATGGTAAAATCCAATCTAAAAAAGATGGTTTATTAACTAAAAAGGACGCTGATAAAAAAGCTTCCTTAGAAGCTGAAACTAAGAAAAAAGAAGAGATGGCCGCTGCTTTAGAAGCTAAAAATGCTCCAGTTATTGAAGAAGAAGAAGTGACGGCGGAAGCTGAAGTGACGGAAGAACCAACTGCAGAAGTTGAAGTCGCAGAAGTACCTGCTGCAGAAACTGAAGTGACAACTGAAAAAGTTGTGAAAGAACCAGCTGCTGATGCTGAGGAAAAAACTCCAGCAGCAGAATAAGTTTCAAAGAGTCTAAAAAAAATCCTCTACTATTATTTAGTAGAGGATTTTTTTATGTCCTAATTGCTGATGAAGTTAAATATGAATGAATAAATCCCCATCACTTTTTCTCACTTTATTTAAGTTCTGATAACCATCATCTGATGATCTAAAACCAACTGAAGCAATCACTACTGAAGTTAAGTTTCTATCTGCCAACCCTAAAATCCCATCGAAATGTGCATTATTAAATCCTTCCATTAGACAAGCATCAATTTCATGCAAAGCCGCTGTTTCCAATAAAACTCCTAAAGCTATATATGCTTGTTTTGCATTCCAATTTGCCAACTCATCTTGACTACGGCTATTAACTGTTCCTTTCATTACATCTACAAATCCTTTAATGTCAGCAACGTCAATTCCTCTAGTTTCAGCAATATTTATTGCATATTCATCTACATGTTTTTCAGTAAAATTATGTGTTCTAGCAAAAACAAAAATATGCGATGCATCAGTCAATTGCGACTGACCAAAAGCAGCTTCTTTCAATTTTTCTTTAATCTCTGGATTGCTTACTATTAAAACTTGGTAAGGTTGTAGCCCATATGAGCTAGGTGCCAATTGAACCGCTTGCTTTAAAAGTTGAAGCTGCTCTTCTGAAAGTTTCTTTGTTTTATCAAAAACTTTCGTAGCGTAACGCCATTTTAAAGCCTCTGCAGTTTGGTTTTGTTTTATCGTTTCCATTTTTCTTAATTATTCAAACAATAATACAAGTTTAAACATCAATTTATTTTAGATAATTTTTATATGACTATTTAATGATTTTCATCTAACTTATCGATGACTTTTTTGCCAAAATCTGCTCTGATTTTTGGAAGAGAGTTAGGG
>JAHJVW010000040.1 GCA_018828585.1 Bacteroidota bacterium | reverse complement strand
TTATTGATATATAGTACTAAATTTAATAGACAAATATTTATTGAATTTTAATAAAATATTGAGTTTAATTAAGGGTTTAAATCGGTCAATACTTCGCACCAGGTAAATTTATCGGTCATAATCCCTTTCGGATGCTCACGACCTATCTTAAATCCAAGCCAATTTTTTGGAGCATATACTGCTTTATTTTTTTTAGGATTTAAATAGGCCGCCCACCAAGCAAAAGTACTATTAGATATAATACTTATATCTGCATTCTGGATTAACTGAAAATCTATTATTTCACTATTATTTGAAAAGATATAATTTTCTTTTTCGGGAAAAACTTCTTTTACTTTTTGAGTATCGTCACTCACAAAAATCACTTTATAATCATCAATATTTTCAATTGCTGCTAAACGATTAGCAAAATATTCTAATGGCAAAGAAATATCTCTTTTTCTTCTTTCACCATAGCTCATGTAATCAGTTCTTCTAATATGAACAACTACTGTTTTATATTCACCAAATATCTCACCGAATTTATCTTGAAATTGCTTTCTAAATTCGGACTTTAAGCTATATGATAAAGGTTTTTCTAAATGCTCGTAATAATAATCTGTTTGAAAATACCCTTTGTAATATCTCCAGTTTTTTACTTCTACAGGCTTTGGTCCCACCCAATTATGAAAAAAAAGATCCTTAATCCTTAGTAAATAAGGTAAACATCTGGTTATGGCCGAATAAGCTTTTGATCCTAATAAAAAATTATCATGTCCTTCTAATTCAAAGTACTTTTCTAAATAAGCGTGATGGGGATTTGGAAAAAAGTATATCAGACCTTTTTTTTGACCTTTCAAATATTTTAAAAAAGCATACTGAAAGAGTTGATTGCCTAATCTTCCTTTAAACTCGACTCCAACCATTATAGTTTCTCTTTTATAATTTTATACTCAATCAATTTAGGTTTTAAAAATTTAAAATAAAACTCAGGATAAAAATGATATGCATAAATAAATGTATTAAAAACATTTACGCTCAACTCCTTTTTAAGAATATATTGAGAAATTACAAAACCTACAATATTCGAGATTAGCGTGGCATAAGCTGCTCCCATTATCCCAATTTTTGTAATCATATAATAGTTTAGAATTAAGTTAAAGGAGGCGGTAAAGAGCACCATATAAAATGTTGTTTTTGTTTTACCTATAGAATCTAAGATTGTTCCAAATTGGCGTCCAAAGGGTATAAATAGAGAGTAAAGTAAGGCTACTCTTAATAAGGGTACGGTATCAGGATGTTTCTCGCCTGCAATCAAGTACACAATTAAATCAGTAAAAATTAAAGTAAAAATTATACTGGGAATTAAAATCGCTAAAATTGTTCCTACAGATTTTTCATATAGATATTTTATAGCCGTTTTCCCCTCGGTTTCCATCCGTTTAGCACTTTGAGGAAATACGATAGTGGCAATTGCATTAGAAGGAATATCATTTAAGTTAATAATACGGACAGCAATATTAAATGCTCCAGAAGCTATTGGAGAAATAATTCCGGCTAGCATTTGCTGATCTATTGTATTTGATAGAATAGAGCTTACAGAAGTTCCAAAAGCGTATTTTCCATAATTGAATAATTTGTTTATCCATTCTTTAAAGTAGCCCCTCGCAAAAACTAAATATTTACGAACATAGAAATACGCCACGATACTACAAATGAAATTACCTACAATTTGGGTAATTACTAATTGAAATAGACTGATGTGAATATTAAAAATAAAACAAATGAATACAACGGCAAAAAATATACTTTGATTAATAGTATTGGTCACAAAAATACCATCGAATCGTAAGTTTGCTTGTTCGATGCAGTTAAACTGCGTTAGAACTCCACTTAATACATAAACTATGTTATAGAGGTAAAACACCTCAACTATTTCTGGACTATTCCAATAATTTGCTAAAGGATGAGCAATTGATAAGTTCAATATGATCATGCCAGCGGTAAGTATTCCGTCAATTGTAAATGCTGATGTAATTATTTTTGGTTTGTCCTCATCGCTCGCTCCTGATAAAAATTTTACAATCGCACTCCTTAATAAACCATCTCTAAAAACATTAAAAATAGTTGTTGTAGCGATAAAAACTGACCAAAGACCAAATTCTTTTGCGGATAATAGACGTACTAAGAAGAAAAATCCGCCAAAACCAAAAAGAACCCCAGACATATTTTGCAATACATTTAGTATACCCGACTTTAACCAGTAACTACTTTTATTTTCAACCTCTTCCATTCACAATTAGTTTAAATAGCAAGTGTCTATAAAATTTTTAAGGTCCTCATCAGTTTTAGCATGAAAAATCTTTGTTCCAGATAATTGCGGATAAAGTTTTTCAAAACATCCAAAATATGCTTCAAATCCTTTTTTTGAAAGTATAATATTTGTCCCTCCAAAACAACTAGCTAAGCAACATGTACCTCCATGAATGGAAATAAAGTTTTCTATGTTGGCATAAACTAACATCTGAAAATGATTGTAATTATTTGCGCCAATTTTATTTTCTTTATATAAATCTTCCATTAAAATCACCTCTGGGTATTTATTCCTAAGCCAATCGTATTCTTTTAAATCGTAAACCTCACTTGAGTCAGATGTAATATTTTTAGCTATGGGCCTGTTATATAAAATAGTGTATCTATCTTTCAGTTTTTCTATCATGTATGCTAACATTTCTATACTGAAATAGCTAATCGGTGGATCTCCCCATTCTTCATTATATCTATTCGCAATCATTAAAGGTGGTTTTTCAAAAATGTAAGTATTATTTTTAAAATGTGCCTTATAGGGCACAGCAAGCCACTTATTCATATTGTAATCATGGCTATATAAAACACGGGGTAATTCATAATTATAATTCCCCTCATTTGTCCTGTCGTAATAAACTTCTTTATGATTTGAAGAAAAAAAGTACATCTCTTGTGTTAACCTTGCACCTTCAGTTCTTAATAGTGTTCCATTTTTATAATGCCAATATGCAAAAGGTAGTGCGTAAGTGAAATCATGAGTAAACTCGCCACTAAAAGAAACAACTTTATAGGGTTTTTTAATGATATAATCTCTAAAAAAATATTTCCATTGTACTAATTTACAATAGTAAGTATCTCTATAAAAGTACTTTACGGACCAATCAAGATTTCCAAATTTTAGCCTAACATATAAGGCGATTAATTTGGTTATGATATTACTTTTTATGTGATCTGCCTTCTTCAACTTTATTTTCCTTTTACGTATTCAGAAATCCTCTTAGAATGAATTTTTATTCTATTTATGAATGATTTTAATAATCCCCCTTCTGCTATGAGTCTTCTTGATGAAGTAAATACTCTTGCATCATTTGAGCGTACTAACTTTAATTTCCCGGTTTTTTGTAGATTAATGGCCATTCTCCCATCTTCCGACTCGTGAACGTAATCTTCACTGCCCAAAGCATTATTAAATTTGCGAACATCCGTTACCTTAAATCCACCATTTTCTAAAGCTACTTTAGTAACAAAACCCATATTAAAACCTAAAAAGTTAATATATTCCCTATTTCTTTTTCTAAGCCAAACCATTATTCCAGTGAATCTTTCGTAAAACCAAAGCAAAAATCTATCGTTACCTGTAATGGGTAAAAAGGCATACCTGGCGTAAACACCAACTACACTTTTATCTTGTTCCATAGGTGTTATCATTGCTTCTATCCAATTTGGAGGGTAAAAAGAATCAGAATCTGCACATAAATGATATCTCCCTTTAGCATTTTCTAAACCTAACTGACGAGCAAACGTAATTCCTTGTTCTGGTTGAAAATAATTTCGCACTCCTAAAGTATCTAAAACTTGTTGGGTATTATCGGTAGAGTTATTATTAATCACTACAATTTCAATCTTTCTATTGGTTTTAGCAGATGCTAATGAAGATAAAGCTCTAAAAATATTATTTTCTTCATTCCAAGCTGGAATTATTATTGAAACTTCGGGTGATTGATCTTGAAATTTAGAGATTCTAAGTTTTAAATCGTTGATTTCAGCAGCAATTAAATCCGTAAATTTTTTATTGGTATAACGATGAGGCTTTATCCAAGAAGGAAGTCTAAATAGAGAAACGCTCATTAAGGTTAATTTCGGAATTTTAAAAAAACAATTCAATGTTAAGCCTTAAATATCTATATAAATGTCTA